>JAWVYF010000112.1:0-9041 GCA_033722845.1 Anderseniella sp.
ATTTCGGCTGAGATGGCCGCGGGCTTCCGGTCGTTGCGCAACGAGTGCCCGATGAATTTTGCGCGTGAAGTCCGGGCAATCAATGTGTCGGAGGGTGTGCGCAACGACGTTGCCCGCATTGAACAGATCTGGTCGCAATGCCTGGAGGCATCGGGCGGGCCGTTCCTGTTTGGCGAGTTCAGTAATGCTGACGCCATGTATGCGCCGGTGGTCAACCGGCTGGAGATCTATGCCTTGTCAGACCATCTCGCGGTAAAAGCTTATTCGGCCGCGATGCAGGCGCTGCCTGCATGGGCGGAGTGGGCCGCTGCCGGCAAGGCCGAGCCGTGGATTTACCCTGAAGATGAGGCGTAGCGCCTTTCCGGCTTAATGAATGCGCCACTCCTGGCCGATCAGGCGCATCTCGGCGGCACCAACGATGCGGTTATGCGCTACCCGCACTTCCGCCAGAGGGCCATCGAGATTGCGTGCCCAGAAATCAAGGAACCTTATCAGCCGCGGAAACTTTGGCGCCTGATCGTATTCCTGCCAGATGTAGCTTTGCAGGACGTTCCTGTGGTCCGGCATCCGGTAGATGATTTCTGCGGTTGTCAGGCTCCATCCCTTCAACTGCAGTTCCAGTGCGCTTGGTGTTGTCATTCACTTCTCCCGTAAAGTCTCACCAACGCCATGAATGGTGAGTGGGAAAGTATCGAACTGCAATCTTGAAAAATCAGTTTATATGAGTAAAATCAGGATGTTAGCACTCATCGGGCGAGACTGCTGCCAGACGGCTTGAAACGGTCGTCCAAGCCGACTAAGTGTGTCGCACCTGAAAACCTCATAGCCCACGCTGATTCGACCGCGGGAGACCAATGTCTGCACTGCTCGAACTCCATGGACTGGTGAAGCGCTTTCAATCTTTCACCGCCGTCAATGGCATTTCGCTGTCGGTTCCGGCAGGCGAAGTGCTGGGTTTTCTCGGCCCCAATGGCGCAGGCAAGTCCACCACCATGAAGATGGCCACCGGCTTTCTGGAGCCGGACGAGGGGCGCTCGCTGATCTGCGGGATTGACGTCATGGAGAACCCGGCTGCTGCGCGCGCCAACCTCGGCTACCTGCCGGAAGGCGCGCCGGCCTATGGCGAGATGCCGGTTGCCTCGTTCCTGAAGTTCTGTGCCGCCATGCGCGGGCTAAGGGGAAGCGATGCGGACAAGGCCATCGAGCGGGCCGTTGAGCGCACCGAGCTTGGCGGTGTGCTGGCCCAGCCCATCGAGACCATGTCGAAAGGCTTCAAGCGCCGGGTCGGGCTGGCCCAGGCCATCCTGCATGAGCCGCCGGTTCTCATCCTTGACGAGCCGACCGATGGCCTCGACCCCAACCAGAAGCACCAGGTGCGCGAGCTCATCAAGGAGATGGCTCAGGACCGCGCTATCGTGATTTCAACACACATCCTCGAAGAGGTGGATGCGGTGTGTACGCGCGCAGTCATTATTGATCGCGGCGAAATCGTCGCTGATGGCACGGCAGATGAATTGCGCAAGCTCGCGCCTGGCAAGGCCGCCTCGCTGGATGATGCATTCCGCGCGATCACCATGGCGCGGCGTAGTTCAGACGCAGAAGAGGTGGCGTGATATGGCAAACGTGCTGACCATCTTCAGGCGTGAACTGTCAGGTTATTTTGCAACGCCGATTGCCTACGTTTTCCTGATTATCTTTGCGCTGCTGGCCGGGCTGTTCACGTTCTATGTGGGCAACCTTTATGAGCGCGGCGTGGCAGACCTCCTGCCGTTTTTCAATTATCTGCCCTGGTTGCTGCTTGTGCTGGTACCGGCCATCTCCATGCGGCTGTGGTCGGAAGAACGCCGGGCCGGCACCATCGAATTGCTGATGACGTTGCCGGTTTCAACCGGTGCGGCCGTAACGGGCAAGTGGCTGGCCGGCGTGGTTTTCGTGGCCGTTGCGCTTGCCTGCACCTTGCCGATGTGGTGGACGGTCAACTATCTCGGCCAACCGGACAACGGCATCATCGCGGTGAGCTATCTCGGCGCGCTGGTTCTGGCCGGCGTCTACCTCGCCATCGGCGGGTGTATGTCGGCTTTGACCTCCAATCAGGTGATTGCCTTCGTGCTGGCCGTTGCCGCGTGCTTCGTGTTCGTCACAGCGGGAACGCCTATCGTGCTGGATGGTCTTCGCGCGGTTTTGCCGGAGGCTGTTATCTCGGCCATCGCGTCGCTTTCTGCGCTGACACACTATGACGGCGTGACCCGTGGCGTTGTCGATCTGCCTGCTGTCATCTGGGCAGCCAGCATGACTGCATTCTGGCTGTTCGCGACCTCTGTCATGGTCGAGATGAAGAAAGGGGCCTGAGCGATGGCGGCGCGCAGAACCAGTCCTTCTCTCGGCTTGCTTGCCCTGTTGCTAGGGTTCATCGCGCTGCTTGGCGTCAACCTCTGGGCAGGGCAGGGGCTGTCACGCTATCGCGCAGACCTCACCCAGGGCAACATCTTCACGCTGTCTGATGCGACGCGCTCAGTGCTCACCAACCTTGATGAGCCTGTCACTGTCAGGTTGTTCTATACTCCCCGGCTGAACGATGCCGTGCCGACTTATGCCCGTCACTTCGACCGGGTGCAGTCCATGCTGCGCCACTATCAGGATCTGGCAGGCGGCAAGCTGAAGTTGTCGCTGGTCAAGGTGGACCGGTTTACCGACGAAGAAGACGAAGCGTCCGCGCTCGGCCTGCAGGCGGCACCGATGCCGGGGGGCGACGGCTCGGCCTATTTCGGCGTCGCCGGCACCAACTCCACCGATGATGTCGAGACCTTGCCGTTCCTGACGACCGAGCGGCAGGATTTTCTGGAACTCGACCTGACCAGCCTGATCTTCAAGCTGAACAATACCGGCAAGAAGAAAGTCGCGATCATGTCCCGCCTGCCGATTGCCGGCAACGTCAATCCGCAAACGGGCCAACGCATCCCTGCCTGGTCAGTGTTCGATCAGCTGCGCGAATTCTTTGACGTCGATATGCTGGCGCCAACCTTTGATGCGGTGCCTGAAGATGCCGACCTGCTGCTGATCATTGCGCCCAGCAAGGTGACCGAAAAGACGGCCTATGCGGTTGAGCAGTATGCCTTGTCGGGCAAGCCGGTAATCGTGTTCGCCGACCCTTATTCAGAAGTTCTGCCGGGCGAACGCGATGGGCTGAAGGATAATGAGCATTTCGTGAAACTCCTCAAGACCTGGGGACTGGACGTGCCCGGCGACGAGGTGGTCGGCGACATCGACAATTCGCGCCAGGTGCAGTTCACCAATCAGGGCCAGCCTGTCATCGTCAATTATGTTACCTGGCTGGCAATGGGGCCGCAGAGTTTCGAGCGCTCCGACACGATTTTCAATCAGGTGTCCTCGCTGATGTTTGCCTCTGCAGGGGCACTGACGCCGATCGAGGGAAGCGGATTGAACGTGCAGCCGCTGATTGCCAGTTCAACCCGTTCCGCGATGGTCGAGGTCAAGAAACTGCGCAACCCGAACCCAATTGACCTGCTGCAGAGCTACCTGCCCAAGGGCGGCCAACGCATTCTCGCGGCACGGGTACGTGGTGAGGCGTCATCGGGGTTTGACGGCGGCAAGCCGGACGGCTCCGGCTTTGCCGGTGAACACAAGGCGAAAGGGGCCATCAACGTGTTCGCCGTGGGCGATGCGGACATGCTGTACGACACGTTCTGGGCCGAGGTTCGTGCTGGTAGCGGCGGGCAGCAGCAGATCATCCCGCGCGCCGGCAATGCCAACATGCTGATCAATGCCGTTCAGGACATGGCCGGCGGCGAGGCGCTGTCGGGGCTTCGCGGGCGCGGAGTGGAGCAGCGGCCATTCACGCTGGTCAACCAGTTGCGTGCCGATGCCAATGCACGCTTCCGCCAGCAGGAGCAGCTGCTGAACAACAAGCTTGAAGCAACCCAGAAAAAGCTGACGGCGCTGCTCAGCCGGGCCAAGGACGGCGAGGTCACGCTGACCGAGGATGACCAGAAGGCAATCGAGGACTTCCGGGGCGAGATGTTCTCCACCCGCAAGAAGCTGCGCGACGTTCAGCGCAATCTGCGTGCCGACATTGATGCGCTGGGCACGCGGGTCAAGGCGTTGAACATCGGGCTGGTGCCGCTGTTCGTCGGCTTGCTGGGCTTTGCCTACCTGTGGCGCCGGCGGGCGCGGGCCAGTGCCTCCAAGGTCAGGGGAGTGGGCCAATGACGCCACGCACGGTGACAATGCTTGCGCTCGCGGCTGCGGTGGCAATGGGCGGTGCTGTCTGGCAATGGCAGGCCAACCGGGCAGGCTTCGTGGAGGCAGAACGCGGCGAGCGGCTTTTGCCGGGCCTTCTGGACAAGGCCAATGATGTGGCTGCCATCTCTGTGCGCCAGGGTGAGCGGTCGTTCAAGATCGTGCGTAACGAGGACTCGTCCTACAAGCTGGCGGTATCGGAGTTTCCGGTAAAGGGTGGCAAGTTCCAGTCGGCTATCGTTGCAGCCGCCAGCCTGGAGAAGTTCGAAGCCAAGACGGCGCGTGACGACAAGTATCCGCAGATCGAGGTTGAGGATCCGGCCAAGGCAGATGCCAAGAGCAGGCTGGTCACGTTCGAGGATGCCGATGGCAACAAGCTGGGCGAAGTGATCCTTGGCAAGAAGGCGCGTGGCCGGGTTGGCGGTGCCATTGCGGATGGCCAGTATGTGCGTCTGCCGGGCGAACAGCAAAGCTGGCTGGTGCGCGGTGTTGTAGAGGGTACGGCTGAGCTTTCCACCTGGGTCGACAATGGCGTGGTGGAAATGAATGTCGACAAGGTTGTACTGGCCGCGTTCAAGCCGAAGGACGGCGAGGAACTGGTGGTGCGCCGCACCGGCGTGACCGATGGCGGGCGGCCAAAGTTCGAACTGGACAACCTGCCGGATGACCGCAAACCGAAGAATGATCTGACCATTCGCTATGCGGCCACCGACATTGGCAATTCACGCTTTACCGAGGTGCGCAAGGACCAGGGTGGAGACGTTGCCTGGCGTACGCGGCTGATGATGGAAGACGGCATGCTGATCGAGTTCAACATCACGGCGGACGACTGGATGAGCGTCAAGGTGCTGGATGGTGGAAAGGATCGCGAGACGTCCGACGACATCATCAAGCGCACCGGCGGTTATCAATTCCAGCTGCCGGATTTCAAGATCAAGCAATTCAAGCAGACCATGGACAACCTGACCGAGCCCAAGGCTTGAGGGTCAGTTTACGGCCTCATGGCGAACAACTGCACCGACTTTGCATCGACAAATGCGAAGCAGCCGGCCAGTTGCGGCAACACGGGCGAGTTGCGGTAAGCTCCGATTGCGCCTTGCGCCTTCAGCCGGCCGGCAAAGCCTTCGTCGTCGCCATGCACCACCCAGGTGCCGCGCACCCAGGTTGGCCGGATGGGCTTGCCGCCTGCAAGAATGATCCGCCCGAACACATTGTTGGGCCGGGTTGATGGCGGAAACACCGCGAGCAATGTTCCCGCTTCCTCGTCGGACGCGCGGCCTGCCAGCATGGTGCCGGCCATGGCCAGCCCCGTTGCCAGCAGCACCGCGGCAAACAGACCGATGGCGAGCTTGTGTCCGGGCCAGTTCATCTGCCGTCAGGCCTTTGCTGCTTCGGGCACGGTGAAGGCTGGTGCACGGGATTCCCTGATGGGCCAGTGCATGACGGCCGCGAACAAGCCAAGTGCGACGCCCAGCCACCAGACCACGTCGTAGGTGCCGTATTGGTCGTACAGCCGGCCGCCCAGCCACACGCCAAGGAAAGAGCCGATCTGGTGCGAGAAGAACACCAGTCCGTACAGCATGGCCATGTAGCGGGTGCCGCAGATGACGGTGACGAGCCCCATGGTGAGCGGCACGGTGGACAGCCACAGGAGCCCCATGCAGGCTGAGAACAGCACGACGGACAGTGGCGTGATCGGCAGCACGAAGAACGCGGTCATAACCACCGAACGGGTCAGGTAGAGCAGGGTGAGGCTGTATCGGCGTGAATATTTCGCGCCGACAATGCCGGAGGTGTAAGCGCCGATCACGTTGAAGATGCCGACGATGGCGATGGACCATGCGGCCAACTGGGCGGAGATGCCCTGTTCCACCAGCAGTGGCGGGAAGTGCACGGTAATGAAAGCCACCTGAAAGCCGCACACGAAAAAGCCCAGCGTGAGCAACACGAAGCTGGGATGCCTGATGGCGCGCGAAAGCGCTTCACCGATGCTCATCTCCAGTTCGGTTTCATCACGCGCCACGCCGCCCTTTGCCGCGCGCAAAGGCAGCACCAGCAACCACATGAAGGCGATGGTGGCGGCCAGCAGCAACAGGGCGTTCTGCCAGCCGAAGGCGGCAATGAAGCCCTGGCCGAGAGGTGCAAACACGAACTGGCCCGTGGACGAGGCTGCGGTGGCAATGCCGAACGACCATGAGCGCTTCTCCGGCGGCACGAGACGGCCAAACGCTGCCATGATGATGGAGAACGACGTCATGGCAATGCCAAGGCCCATCAGCAGGCCGCCTGCGAGGTACATCAGCGGGCCTGTATCGGCGATCACCATCATCGCGGTGCCTGCGGCATAAATTGCTGCGCCGGCCATGATGACGCGGAACGAGCCGAACTTGTCGGCGAAGGCCCCGGCAAAAGGCTGTGCTGCGCCCCAGATCAGGTTCTGCAGCGCCATGGCAAGGCCGAACGTTTCACGGCCCCAGCCATTTGCCTCGGTAATCGGCCCGTTGAACAGGCCCATCGTGGAGCGAACACCGAACGCGACCATGGCGATCAGGCAGCCGCAAACGATCACGACAGTGGGGTTGAAAGGTGCTGATTGCTGCGACGAGGCGGTGGTATCAGAGGCCATGTGATCAATGCCGTGAAGATGTGTGTGATCAGGTTGTATAGGCGGTGCAGGCGGTTGCGAACAGGGCCAATTCACCCGCTGCCAACATGGCCGTCATGCATCTGCCTCACCGCTGTCTTGCAATTTGGCCAGTGTGTCTTCCGGACCCTTTACCGTCAGTACACAGCCGGTCTCGGTGAAGTTGCGGGCAGTCACCTCAAGTTCGAGGCTGGCAACCATTTGCTCGGCGTCGGACATTGCATCAAACGGAAAACTGAGCGACCGGGTTGCCATGCGATGCCAGGGCACAAGCGTGGCGGCATCGATGCAGCGGCTGGCTGTGCCTGCATAGGCGCGCGCCAGACCGCCCGCGCCCAGCTTGGTGCCTCCGAAGTAACGCACCACGATGACGCCTGTGTCCACCAGGTTTGCCCCAATCAGCACCTTCAGCATCGGCATGCCTGAAGTGCCGGCTGGCTCTCCGTCATCTTTGGCGCCTTCCTCGATGCGGTTGTCCGGCAGCATGTGCCGGAAGGCGGTCACATGGTGGCTCGCCTTGCGATGTTCTTCGCGCAAGGTGGCGAGCGTTTCATCAAAACGGGCATACGGCACGAGGTGGCCGAGGAAGCGTGAGCCCTTGTCCTCAAGCCCGGCGGTGAAGGTGCGCTCGATGGTCAGCAGTTGTGTCATGTGCGGCCAGTTAGCTGAAACAGTCCCGGCTGGCAATGCGATGGCTGATCTTGACGTGAGTCAATGCAGGACAAGCAGCGCTATGGCAGCCTGTCTGAACACATAAACAGGGTCAGGAGAACGTTTTCATGGCACGCACTGAAGCGGCAAACAAAGCCAATGGCAGCACGGCGCCTGCAGCAGCAGAACCTGAAGTGCTCGCGCAGCAGCCTGCAGAGCTGACTGCAGAGCCAGAGACGTCTGACAAGCAGTCCCTGCACGAGCGCCGGCAGAATGCCGAGGAAATCCGCCGGGTCTTTGAAAACGGCGAGTACCCCTACAAGCGCAAGATCAGCCGCAAGGATTATGAAAAGCACAAGGCGGAGCTTCAGGTCGAGCTGCTCAAGGTTCAGGAATGGGTCAAGGATACCGGCCAGAAGATCGTCATGCTGTTTGAAGGCCGCGATGCGGCCGGCAAGGGCGGTACCATCAAGCGGTTTACCGAGCACCTGAATCCGCGTGGTGCACGCGTGGTCGCGCTGGACAAGCCCACTGACCGTGAGAAGACGCAATGGTACTTCCAGCGGTATATCCAGCACCTTCCGGCAGCTGGCGAAATGGTGCTGTTCGACCGCTCCTGGTACAACCGGGCCGGCGTTGAGCGTGTCATGGGTTTCTGCACGCCCAACGAATATCTCGAGTTCATGCGCCAGGCACCGGAAGTGGAGAAGATGATGGTTCGCTCCGGCATCCTGCTGTTCAAGTACTGGTTCTCGGTCACGCAGGACGAGCAGCTTCGCCGCTTCAAGAGCCGCGAGAAGGAACCGCTTAAAAAGTGGAAGCTGTCGCCGATTGACCGTGAATCGCTGGACAAGTGGGGCGATTACACCGAAGCCAAGGAGGCGATGTTCTTCTACACCGACACCGCAGATGCGCCGTGGACGATCGTCAAGTCGAATGACAAGAAGCGCGCGCGCCTCAACTGCATGAAGCACTTCCTGGCAGCACTTCCTTATCCCGGGAAGAACTCGCGCGTGGTTGGCCGGCCTGATCCGCTGTTGGTCGGCTCAAGCCTCGACGTGATTGGCCGCAGCGAGCACATTCTGGGCCGTAGCCTGCACCCCGAGTTGCGCAAGGCCCAGTGAAGGCAGACGAGGGGGCTGCCTGCCCCCTCCAATCTTTTGCAAGCCTCAGGCTTTCTTCATCTGGTAGCCGGGGGTGGAAGCGGACAGTTCGTATTCCTCGTCCGACATCACCTCTTCCACGCCTTCGAACAGCGGCGAGGACAGGTAACGCTCGCCGGTATCTGGCAGCATGCACAAGATAGTGGTGCCCTTTGGTGCCTTTTCGGCAATGCCCATCGAGATGGCAAAAGTCGATCCGCCGGAAACGCCGGTGAATATGCCTTCCTTCTGGGCGAGCTTGCGCGACCAGGCGATGCCGTCCGGCCCGGCGACGGGGATCAGTTCGTCATAGTAGTTCTTGTCGATGGCTTCCTGCAGCACCAGCG
>JAWVYF010000113.1:0-9030 GCA_033722845.1 Anderseniella sp.
CGAGAATCCCTCAATGGAGAAGCTGTGCGTCAAGCCGCCGAGCGTATGGTACTGCTCCAGTAGCAGCACCTTGTGGCCGAGCTTCGATAGAGCGGCGGCGGCGGCCATGCCGCCCATGCCGGAGCCAATGATGATGGCGTCCCACCCGGTCTGTTCAGCATCCGCCATGTCGTACCTTCCTCACATGGGGATAGATCGCGTGAACTGGTCTATTCACCCATGAAACTAATGCTCGCCGTCGACATGGGATATGATCGTGATCAATCCAGCAAAGTGCACTTCCATCCAGTTTTCCTGAGCCACCGGTTCGTGTGGACAAACCGTCGGTTGTCTGCGCCGTCATTGCGATAGCTGAACGTTCAAACAGGGTTTTGCGCGCGGTAAACGAGGCTCCAGTCAGTCCTTCAAGCGGGCCTTTTTGATGCCGGGTCCTCTGGTGCCTGCAAGGTGCTTGCGCTGTGAAGCGCAGGGATGACCGGGACTTGAAGCGCCCCTCGCCGGTGTTGCCGTCTGAAGCAAAGACTGCTCAATTGGCACTCTACTTGAGGGGTGAAACATGGACAGCTGCTTCGCGCGGGGCTTCAAGCTCGAACCGTATTGGTGGGATGCCACGCCCCGGCCTCAGGTTGTGGATCGGGATCTGCCGCTTTCGGCTGATGTGGTGATTGTTGGATCAGGGTATACCGGCCTTCATGCAGCGCTTGAACTGGTGCGTTCGGGAAGATCGGTGCTGGTCCTCGATGCTGAGGATGCCGGCTTCGGATGCAGTTCCCGCAATGGCGGTCAGATAAGCACCAGCATCAAGCCGGGCCTCGACGAACTGACCGCTAAATATGGCGAGAAGACAGGCCGGGCGATACTACGGACCGGGCATGACGCACTGGAATGGATTGGCGAATTCATCCGCGCCGAGAAAATCGAATGTGATTTCATGGTGCCGGGCCGTTTCCATGCGGCGCACAACCAGAAACAGTTCGACAAACTTGTGCGCGCCGTCGAGAACCAGCCAACAGGCTTTGAGGTGCCAGTCACTATTGTGCCGCGCCATCAACAGCGCGATGAGCTGGGTACAGACACTTACTTTGGTGGTGTCGTGTTCGGCAAACACGCATCGCTTGAGCCGGCACGCTATCATCAGGGGCTGCTGAGCCGTGTCGTCGAAGAGGGCGTAACAATGGTCCCTCATTGCCGGGTCACTGGCATTGATCGTGATGCAGATGGCAGCTTCGATGTTGTGACCAGCAAGGGCCGGGTCAAGACCCGGGATGTTGTCGTGGCCACCAACGGGTACACCGGCACACTGACACCGTGGTTGCGACGCCGCGTCATTCCCATCGGCAGCTACATGATCGCCACGGAACCCTTGCCGGTGGAGTTGATGGACCGGTTGATGCCCAGGGATCGGATTGTGAGCGACACCCGCAAGGTGGTGTACTACTACCGGCCGTCCCCGGACCGGTCCCGAATTGTCTTTGGTGGCCGCGTTTCGGTTTCGGAGACCGATCCGCTCAAGAGCGGTCCGTTACTGTTGCGCGACTTGAGAGCGATCTTCCCTGAACTCGAGAAGACCCGCATTTCCCACTCGTGGATGGGCTTCGTGGCCTATACGTTCAATACCTTGCCTCATACAGGCGTACAGGACGGCATCCACTATGCGATGGGCTATTGCGGGACGGGTGTCTCGCTTGCCAGCTATTGCGGCATGAAGACAGCGCGACGACTGCTGGGTAAGCCGGATGCCGAAACCGGGCTTGAAAACATCACTTTCCCAACCCGGCCATTCTACACGGGAAACCCGTGGTTTCTGTCTGCATCGGTGGCCTGGTACCGCTTCGTTGACAGTCTCAATATTTGAACCTCCGTTCAGGATTTGCAGACCTGCTGAAAATGTGCAGCAATATCCGGGCGTAGTACGCATCTGGGCGTGTGCAGAGGAGGAAATTCATGATGAAGTCGACTTGGAAATTCACCACCAACACCGTTACTGCCGGGGCAACGGCACTCGCGGCACTTGGCGCATACGCCGGCGTGGCGCTTGCAGAAGGCAGTGTCACCATCGCCTCGTGGGGTGGCTCTTATCAGGAAGCACAGGACAAGGCGCTGTTTCAGCCAGGTGCGAAGTCTACCGGCATTGAGGTCAAGCAGGAAACCTATGGCGGCATGTCAGACGTGCGCCTCAAGGTACAGGCCGGCGCCGTGCCGTGGGATATCGTTTCGTCTGGCTCGGGCAGCGCTGCACGCGCTGCAGAAGAAGGTCTGCTTGAAAAGCTCGACTACAATGTCATTGATGTGTCGACCTTCTACCCCGGTCTTTACACTGACACGTGTGTGGGTTCGGACGTTTTCTCGACCGTCATGGCCTGGAACACCAATACCTACTCCGACGACAAGGCTCCCAAGAGCTGGGCAGATTTCTTTGATGCGGACAAGTTCCCCGGCAAGCGGGCCTACCGCAACAAGGTATCTGGCGCGCTGGAGCCGGCCATCATGGGTGACGGCGTTGCCCCGGCTGACGTCTACAAGGTGCTCGACAGTGAAGAGGGTATCAATCGCGCTATCGAACGCATCCGTCAGTTGAAGCCGCATATTGCCGTTTTCTGGAAGTCTGGCGCACAGCATGCCCAGCTGATGAAGGACGGCGAGGTGGACATGACGACGGGGTGGAACGGCCGCTTCGACAATGCTGCCAAGGACGGCGCGAAGGTGAAATACACCTTCAACCAGGGCCTGCTCGACTATGACTGTTTCGCGATCCCCAAGGGTGCGCCGAACAAGGACACGGCAATGAAGTTCCTGGCCGAGATTTCAAAGGCGGAACTGCAGGCCAACCTGCCGCTGCACATCACCTATGGCCCGTCCAACAAGAAGGCATATGAAATCGGCCAGATCGACGAAGAGCTGGCACGAAAGATGCCGTCACACCCGGACAACGCCGCAATGCAGGTGCCGGTGAGCCTCGAGTGGTACGCCAAGTGGGAGCAGAAGGCGTCTGCCATGTACCAGGACATGCTGACCGAATAGCACCGTCCTTTGCCTCAAGGCGGCGCAGCAACTGCCTTCGTCGTGCAGTGCTGCGCCCGCCACTTCCAATTTCTCTGAAACCTGCACGGAGCAGCCTCGATGTCACGCGATGGCGCGCTGCCAATCTCCATCTCCGGCGTCACCAAGACCTATGGCAAGGTGCATGCGCTGGACAATGTCGATCTTGAAATCCGCGAGGGTGAATTCCTGACGCTGCTGGGCCCGTCCGGCTCGGGCAAGACCACGCTGCTGATGGCGCTTGCGGGCTTTACCCGTCCTGACAGCGGTTCGATCAGGTTTGGAGACGAAGAGATCATTCTGAAACCGCCGCACCTGCGCAACGTTGGCATGGTGTTCCAGAGTTACGCGCTGTTTCCGCACATGAGCGTTGCGGCAAATGTCGGCTTCCCGCTGAAGCTGCGAAAGGTCGCCAGACCCGAAATTGAAAAGCGCGTGGCTGATGCCCTGGCCACTGTTCAGCTTGAAGGTTATGGCGAGCGGCGCATCAGCCAGCTTTCCGGTGGCCAGAGACAACGCGTGGCGCTGGCGCGCGCAATCGTATTCAGCCCCCGTATCCTGTTGATGGACGAGCCATTGTCGGCGCTGGACAAGAAGCTGCGTGAGCATATGCAGATCGAACTTCGCCACCTGCACGAAAAGCTCGGCATGACCACGGTGTATGTGACCCATGACCAGCGTGAGGCGTTGACCATGTCGGACCGTATTGCCGTTATCAATCATGGCAAGCTGATGCAACTCGACACGCCGCGTGAGATCTACGACCGCCCGGCCAATCGTTTTGTTGCAGATTTCCTGGGCGAGTCCACGTTCCTGCCGCTTGAGGAAACTGGCAAATCGCTGAGCTTTGCCGGCAAGCCGATCAAGGTGCGCGACATTCCCGCTGGCGCAGGCCAGCCGATGATGGTGATGCGGCCGGAACGCGTCACCGTCACCTCGGGCAAGACGGCGCGCGACATGAATACGTTCAAGGCAACGGTGAAGGAGCTCGTCTATCAGGGTGACTCTGCGTTGATGTACGCCAGCCTTGAGAACGGTGCCGAGGTTGCAGTGCGTGCCGGCACTCGCACGGGTGCTGCAATCGAAAACGTGTCTGCAGGCGACCCTGTCACGCTTGGCCTTCACAAGGACGACACGGTGGTGATCCGCGATGAGTGATGCTGCGGCCAGAGCCGCTACAGAGCTGCCGCCAGGCTTGATCTCAGGCGCGAACGCCGCCCAGCTTCAGGCCCATGAGCGAAGCGAGCGTTGGTCGCTTCTCGGGTTGACCAGTCCGGCGATCGTGATGGTGCTGATCATTATGGTCTTGCCGGTTGGCTGGTTGTTCTACCTGTCCTTCATCGGCAGCGACGGTACGTTCTCAATGGAGAACTACACGCGAATGCTGGAGTCGAAAGCCTATGGCCGGATTTTCTGGACCACCTTCAAGGTCAGCTTCCTGACCACCGGCATCTGCATCCTGATCGGCTATCCGCTTGCCTATTTCCTGGCACAACTGCCGTCGCGTGCTGCAAACATCTGCATGCTGGCCGTGCTGTTGCCATTCTGGACGTCGCTGCTGGTGCGCACCTATGCCTGGCTCGTGCTGTTGCAGCGCCGTGGCCTGATCAACGAGTGGGGCATTGGCATGGGGCTTTGGGAGGAGCCGCTGCCGCTGGTTCACAACCTCAACGGCACGCTGATCGGCATGGTGCACATCATGCTGCCATTTCTGATTCTGCCACTGTACAGCTCCATGAAGGCAATAAGCCCGGATTATCTCAAGGCAGCCTCGAATCTCGGTGCCACGCCAAGCCAGTCGTTCTGGCAGGTCTTCTTCCCGCTCTCGTTGCCGGGCCTGTTCGCGGGCTCGCTGATCGTTTTCGTCTTGTGCCTTGGCTTCTTCGTCACACCTGCTGTTCTTGGCGGTGGCAAGGTCATCATGGTGTCCAACCAGATCACCAACAACATCGAGCTGTTCTTCAACTGGGGTGCTGCCAGTGCGCTGGGCGTGGTTTTGCTCGTGCTGACGCTGCTTATTCTGTACGGCGCATCCAAGCTGCTTCCACTGGACAACATCATTGGTGGGGGGCACTGAACCATGAACTGGTTGAAGCAGCCTGCATCCGACACACAGATCACCCATGGTCAGCGGTTATGGCTCTATGCACTGGCCGTGATCATCATGTTCCTGTTGGTGGCACCCACACTGATCGTCATGCCGATGTCTTTTTCCGACTCGCAATACCTGGAGTTTCCGCCGCGCGAGTGGTCACTGCGCTGGTACTATAACTACTTCGATTCCGTCGCCTGGATGGATGCCACTTGGACGTCTCTCAAGGCTGCCTTCCTGACCATGCTTGTGGCAACGCCGGTGGGCACAGCCGCAGCTTATGGACTAAGCGTGAGCAAGCATCCGCTGAGCCGGTTTGTCTTTCTGCTGCTGATCACCCCGATCATGATACCGGTCATTCTTATTGCCATCGGGGCGTTCTATGCGTTCGTGCAGCTGAAGATGGTCAACTCGCTGTTTGGCCTTGTTCTGGCACATAGCATTCTCGCCCTGCCGCTGGTCCTCATCGTGGTGTCGTCGGCCCTGAAGAGCTATGACATGAGCCAGGAAATGGCTGCGCGCAGTCTCGGCGCGTCGCGGCTGAAGGCATTCATGCTGATCACGCTGCCCCAAATCCGCTTCGCCGTGATTACGTCTGCGTTGCTGTCGTTCCTCACCTCGTTCGATGAGGTGATCATCGCGCTGTTCGTCTCCGGTGGTGACAACTCGACGCTGACCCGGAACATGTTCAATGCATTGCGGGACCAGATTGACCCAACCATTGCGTCCATCTCCACCATCATGATCCTGCTGTCGTCTGCGCTGCTGATTCTGGCGCAACTATTCGGCAAGCCGCGCGACTGACGGCAAACGTGCCGGGCCGGCTCCAGGGAGCATGCCAGGATCACGTGAGGCATGGGGACGACCCTGGCAGCCGCATCTCAAGGCCGGCTTGCGGACGCAGCCACCGGCGGTTGCTCCGCGGAAAGCCCGCCCAACCGCACAAGCGCATCGGTAACCTGGCCTATACCCGCCGAGTTCTTCAGGTCGGTGAAGTAGGTTGGCAGGCCCTTGCGCATTCGCTCCGCGTCGTGCGCCATCACATCAAGGTCCGCGCCGACATGGGGCGCAAGGTCCGTCTTGTTGATGATCAGCAGATCTGAACGAGTGATGCCGGGCCCGCCCTTGCGCGGTATTTCCTCGCCCTGGCAAACGCTGATCACATAGATGGTCAGATCGGCCAGTTCCGGCGAGAAGGTGGCTGCCAGGTTGTCACCACCGGACTCGATGAATACCACGTCGAGACCGGGGTGGCGGGCATTCAGGTCGGCAATCGCCGCGAGGTTGATTGAGGCATCCTCGCGGATTGCAGTATGCGGGCAGCCACCTGTTTCAACACCGATGATACGGTCTTCCGGCAGGGCCTGGAACCGCGCCAGCATGAGTGCATCTTCCCGGGTGTAGATGTCGTTGGTAACCACCCCGACGGAGTAGCTGTCGCGTAGTGCTTCACACAAACGGCGCGTCAACGTCGTCTTGCCTGAACCGACCGGGCCGCCGATCCCCACGCGTAGTGGGCCATTGATACTGCTCATGATCTGAAAAGCCTTGTGTGTTGTGTTTCGTGTTGCATGGAACAGATGTCCGCCATCAGGCAATTGGTTGTCAGCCGTGAAAGAGGCAGGTCAGCTGCGTGATCGCGCGCGGTGCGGATGGCAGGTTCAATACCGGCAAGCAAGCGCTGGCCCTGGTTCTGGCCCAGAGGAACCAACCGGATCGCAGCAGAGACCAGGTTCGACACTGATGCGTGCAGCCAACCGTGAAGAGCCTGAGACCGGCCTATGCCATGTCCGGCACACGCCACGCCAACCGCCACCGGATAGGGCACGTTGTCGGGCGCGACCTGTCTCAACACATCTATCGCCTTGCACGGCCAAGACTGTTTCACCGCCGTGCAGAACGCCTCTCCCTGGGAGAATGATTCAAGCCTGAGTTCAGCGGATGGCTGAAACGCCCGCGCAAAAGTCACCACGTCCAGCAGCGCGATGTGACGTCGCGAGCAGGCTGCGTCATGGGCACGCGCAAAGATCACCGCATCGGACCACAATTGCCCTCCGGACAATGTGTCATTGAGCCATGCGGCCATGTCGGTTTCGTTGGCCACCAGCTTCGTGCTCACAGCGCTTTCCAGACCCTGGCTGTAGCTGAACGCGCCGACCGGAAATGCCGGCGAAAGCCAGCAGAGCAATCGATACAGCGCCATGTCTTCGCCCGCAGTCATGCAGATTGGTCTCCACCGTGCGAATGACCGGAAGCATTGCCGTGGTGATGATGATCATCATGGTGATGGCCGTGATGGTGATGATGCGCCTGGTGGGCGCCGCCGTAGGCACCGCCTTCGGGAGAGAATGGTTCGACTACCATTTCAACATCTGCGCCCAGCAGCTTGAGCATGTCTTCTATAACGTGGTCACGCCGGACCAGTATCCGGGTGTCTTCGATCTGCGCTTCCAGATGCCGGTTGCCCAGGTGCCAGGCCAGCACCAGCATGTGGTGCATGTCCCGCGCACGCACGGCCATGAGCTCTTCGGGCTCCGAAGCCACCCGGAAGATGCGCCCATCGTCCAGCATCAGTCCGTCCCCATGCGCCAACTGGACCGCCTGTGGCAGATCGAGCAGGAAGGACACGCCTTCGTCGCTGGTCAGGGCAATGCGGCGCCGATGGCGTTGGTCCTTGGTGAGCGTAATGCATCCGTCCGCCGGCGCGTCCATGTCCGATACCGGAATGTGGTGTGAAGCTCGCAGCATCAATTGCGTCCTTTCGCAGCTCAGAACAGAAAATAGCGTTGCGCCATCGGCAACACCTCGGCCGGTTCGCAGGTCAGCAATTCGCCATCCGCGCGGACTTCATAGCTTTCCGGATCGACTTCGATCTTCGGTTTGAGGTCATTGAGAACCATATCCGCCTTGCCGATATTGCGTGTGTTCCTGACCGGCAGGATGACACTGTCCAGCCCGTAGCTGTCGACGTCGCCGGCCTCCAGCCCGGCTTGCGATACAAACGTAACGCGGCTTTGTGTGAGCGACTTGCCGAGTGCTGCAAACATTGGCCGGTAATGCACCGGCTGCGGCGTCGGGATAGAGGCATTCGGGTCGCCCATCGGTGCTGCCACGATGGACCCAAGCTTGATGACGAGGTCGGGTTTGACGCCGAAGAATGCCGGAGTCCACAGTACGAGGTCAGCGAGTTTGCCCACCTCAACGGAACCGATGTGTTCTGACACGCCATGCGCAATCGCCGGGTTGATGGTGTATTTGGCGATATAGCGGCGCACCCGCAGATTGTCGTTATGGCCCTGTTCTTCAGCCAGCCGCCCACGCTGCTTCTTCATCTTGTCTGCTGTCTGCCAGGTGCGGATCAGCACTTCGCCAACCCGGCCCATCGCCTGGCTGTCGGACGCAATGATGGAGAACGCGCCCATGTCATGCAGGATGTCTTCCGCCGCAATGGTTTCCTTGCGGATGCGGCTTTCGGCAAAGGCGATGTCTTCCGGGATAGATGCATCGAGGTGATGGCAGACCATCAGCATGTCGAGATGCTCATCCACCGTGTTGACCGTGTATGGCCGCGTCGGGTTGGTGGAGGCCGGCAGTACGTTGTCCTCGCCGCACACCTGTATGATGTCGGGCGCATGCCCGCCGCCGGCACCTTCGGTATGGAAGGCATGAATGGTCCGGCCCTTGATGGCATCTACGGTGTTCTCCACAAAACCGGACTCATTGAGCGTGTCGGTGTGGATCATCACCTGTACGTCGTGCGCGTCTGCGACGGTCAGGCAGCAGTCGATGGCAGCGGGCGTGGTGCCCCAGTCCTCGTGCAGCTTCATGGCGCAGGCGCCCGCCTCGACCATTTCCACCAGCGCCTCGGGCAACGAGGCATTGCCCTTGCCGGAGAAGCC
>JAWVYF010000114.1:0-9013 GCA_033722845.1 Anderseniella sp.
AGGAAGCCGCCATCAAGGCCGTCAGTGGTGTCTATCGCGCCGGTCTCGACCACCTCAAGCAGGAGCTTGAAAAAGGCGGAAGCTGATCCGGTGATGCAGCGTGGGTGGCTGCCGGGCGCACTTGCTGTCCTGGCCTTATCTGCAAGTCTGCTGACGGGGGCGGCTACCGCCCTCGCCGGCTCGTTTGCGCTGGTCACCAATCAGTCAGACGAGACAGTTTCGTTCGTATCGCTGCCAGACTTGAAGGTGACTGGCACGGTCAAGGTCGGCGGCAAGCCGGCGGGGATCGCCGTGTCACCTAACGGAAAGCGCGCCTATGTCACCAGCCCGGAAGGCAAGTACCTCACCATCATTGACACCGCTGAAGCCAGGCCCGTGGGCCGGATCGAACTTGAGGGCGGCCCGCTCGGCATCGCCGTTCACCCGGCAGGCCAACCCGTCTACGTCGCCGACTGGTACGAGCATCGCATCTTCGTGGTGGACCCTGGCACCGCAAAAATCACCGCTACATGGCCGACCGGAAAATCGCCGTCGGGACTGGCAGTCTCGCCCGACGGAACAGTACTTGCCAGCGCCGACCGCGACAGTCATCAAGTCTCACTCTTCGACACGGCAACCGGCAAACTGCTGCATACGGTAAAAACCGGCGAACGCCCGTTCGGCGTGACTTACACCCCCGACGGAAAGCACCTGGCAACCGCAGATGTTGGCGGTAACAGCGTGACCGTAATCGATGCCACAACGGCCAGCGTCGCCGCTACCATCAAGGTAGGCGAGCGCCCCTACGCCGTGGCCTTCGCCAGGGGCAAGGGCTTCGTCACCAACCAGTACGGCAATTCCGTTTCGGTGTTCGACATGAAGACCTGGCAGGTGATCAAGACGCTGGAGACCGGCGAATACCCTGAAGGCATTGACACCACGCCCGATGGCAAGTCGGTTCTGGTTGCCAACTGGTTCGACAATACGCTGAGCCGCATAGATGCGGATACGCTGGAAATCACGGGCGAGGCATCAGTTGGCGACGGTCCCCGCGCCTTTGGCAACTTCATAACGTCAGGGCCAGGGCAATGAACACGGCACAGGTGCCAGCCCTGGGCTCATTGAAAACGCGCATCATTTTGCTGTTGGCTGCGGCTGCTGCGATCACCGCGGTGTCTGCCGGACTGTTGTTCTACGGCTTGTCCACATCGCAGCAACTCATTGATCGTGCCCAGGCCGCGCAGGCCCGTATCGAAGGTTACATAACGCTTGCCAGCAGGCTGAACGAATACCGCACGTCTACCGAAGCCATGCTCGCGGCCGGTGGTCTCAATGACAATGACAAGCTTCGCCTGCGCCAGCAGGTCGACACGGTGCGGCAGGCCTTCTCGCGCTTGCTATCGCTGAATGTGGAAGAGGTCGATAACGCACGTGATACCGAAAGGCCCCGCGCTGCCAGCAAGGGGCTGTTCCTGTCGCGCATGAAGGCCCAGTTCGACAGCCTGCATCGCACGCTGAACGACCTGCCTGCAGGTGAAGCTGGTCAGGTACGCGGTGCCAGTGCGCTGAATGCTTTCGGCGCCACCATTTCGCCGATGATGGTTCACAGCATCGAGACCGAACGCCAGTTGACCACTGTGACACATGCCGAAATTGCCCACCTGCGCCAGCGGTTGATCTGGATTGCACTCGCCGTGCTTGGCCTTGCACTGCTGGCCTTTGCAGCGATTTATTTTACTACCGGCCGCCCGCTTCTGCGGCGCATCGATGAAACGATCTCCGGCGCAGAGGCCATTGCCGGCGGCGAACTGTCCCGCCGCCTCACGCCCACAGGCAACGACGAACTGACCCGGCTGATGACGCGCTTCAACACCATGGCCGACAGCCTCGCAGGACGAGAAGCAGACCTTCGCGCCGCCCAGGCAGACCTGCAGGCCACAGTTGATCGCCAGACGGCAGACCTGCGCGAGGTCAACCGCCGGCTGGAAACCATAGATGCCAACAGGCGCAATTTCTTTGCTGACGTCAGCCACGAACTTCGCACGCCGCTCACAGTTGTGCAGGGCGAGGCGGAGTACAACCTCAATGCCAAGGCGAAACCCAAGCCGGCAGAAATGCGCCAGTCGTTCGAGACAATTCTGGTCCGCGTTCGCGAACTGCGCCGCCGGGTGGACGACATGCTGCGCGTGGCCCGGTCGGAAAGCGGCAGGCTTGACCTGCATCGCTCAGGCGCCGACCTGCAGCAGGTCACCGCCGACGCTGTGGCAGGCGAGACGGCAACTGCGCGGCGCCGCAACATGAAGCTTGTACACAAGCTCTCCGGGCACCCGCTGCCTGTGCGTGGTGATCACGACTGGCTGCGCCAGATCATTTCAGGGCTCATCATGAACGCCCTGAAATACGCCACCGGCAGCAAGCAGATCGAAGTGCGGTCGTTTGAGGACAACGGCTTTGCGGTAGTGGAGGTGGCCGATCAGGGGCCGGGCATCGCACCGGAAGACCTGCAAACCGTGTTTGACCGGTTTGTCCAGTCGAACTCCACAACAGGAGGAGACGGCTTTGGCATCGGCCTGCATCTGGCAAAGTGGGTGGTCGACGAACATGGTGGAGACATTGCCATGCACAACAATGATCCCGGCCCCGGACTAACCGTGACCATTCGAATTCCGCTGGCGGCAAGCCGCGACCAAGGAGGCAAGAGTCAATGAAGGTGCTGGTTGTTGAAGACGATCCGGACATCGCATCGCTGCTGCTGCGAAACTTCAAGTCGGAAGGCTTTGATGCAATACACGCGCCCACTGGCGAGGAGGCGTTGGAGACCGTACGCAGCAGCAAGTTCCAGGTCATCGTGCTGGATGTCATGTTACCCGGCCGGTCTGGTATCGAGGTTTGCGAAACGCTGCGCAAGCGCAACAATGATGCCACCATCATCATGCTGTCCGCCAGGGATGCCGTGAACGATCGCATCGACGGCTTGTCCGCAGGCGCCGATGACTACGTCGTCAAACCGTTTGCCTTCGAGGAACTGCTTGCCCGGATCCAGGCCCAACAGCGCCGGCGCCAGCAGGCCGAACCCGACAGCGGATCCAATCTGGTCGCAGCCGGCCGCCTCAGCTACGACCCCGATATTCGCGAGGTTCGGTTCGAGACCAATACCGCCACGTTGACCGACCGCGAGGCAGACTTGCTGCTTTACCTGATGCGTAGCGAAGGAACACCATTGTCGCGCGAAACCATATTCGACGCGCTGTGGCATGCCCAGGGCGGCGTGGCACTGAACGTGGTGGATGTCTACATCGGTTATCTGCGGCGCAAGCTCGGCACGCTGTCACCGGAGGCACGCGCGGCCGTGCGCACGGTACGCGGCAAGGGCTTTATGTTCTCGGCACCGTGACGGCTACCTGCCCGGCCGCACGCCCTCGGCAGCCTGGCCGCCGCCAAACGCCATCGGGTGGCACTGCATGGTGCGCACCTGCCACATCAGCGGCGTGGGATCTATGCCCTGCTTGAACAGCCAGTGCGCCTGAATCTCGTAGGCCTCGCGTTCGCGCCGCAGCCACTCCTTGCAGTCACTGGAGTTTTTGCCGAGTTGCTGCTTCTGGACGTGATGCACAAGTTCGTGCAGCAGGATACCGCGCGCCACCTTGTTCACTTCAGGGTTCACACGCCTGTCGATGTAAATCACGCCATCAGGGCCGAACCACGCCAGCACATTGCACTTCTTGCCACACGCGCGCGCCTGCAGCTCTTCCGGTTCAAGTTGCTGAATCACCGGCGGCTCCAGCGGTGTGGCACCGGCCGGCGGCGTCATGGTCATCCCAATTACCGCAATCAGGTCAGCAACGATTTTCGTGATGTCCGCCATGCTTCGGCCATCCCTTCAGTGCTCAGTACCGAGAGCAGACATACGCTGCCCCGGACTGCGAAATAGCTGCCCTGCCCGACTATAACAGGGTTGAAGGCTGATCGCACCTGTGGTGGGTATGGTCAATACGTGAAAACCCCAACAGGTTCGTGATGATGCTGACACCATTGAAAAAATTGGCCGGCGCAACTGCATTGGGCCTGGCCCTGCTGGGCGCTCCGGCACTTGCCAGCGACGCACCGACCGCCGCCAAACTGCTGTTTGCAAACCCGTACCTGACCAAGGTGGCGCCTGACCAGACGCTGGTCTACACCTTCGAGCGCAACACCATTGACGAGAGCAAGTACGGTGCCAGCATGAAGGACACCATTCGTCTGGAAGTGAAAGAGGACGAGACCGACAAGGACAAGCGGTCCGTCTACCTTAAGATTTATTCCGGCCAGCGTGAGCGCAATCTCGGCCCCTTCATCCACACCACCGGGAACCCCGCCGTGATGGTGCTGCTGGAGCAGGACACTTTCGAACTCAAGCGCCGCCTTGGCGGTCAACCGGCCTACTTCCGCAACAAGATTCGCAAGGCCATGCGTGAAGAGGCCAAGGTTGAGGAAATGTCGTTCGACTTCAATGGTGGCAAGATCGACGGTCACAAGATCACCATCCAGCCGTTCAAGGACGACCCCAACATGAGCCGCGTGCCCGAGTTCGCGTCGACCATCTACGAATTCGTGGTATCGGATGCCGTGCCCGGCGGCATCTATCGGGTATCGAGCATCATTCCGGCTGCCAACGACCCCGGCACGCCGCTGAAGCAGCAGGACATGACTTTCGCGCAGAAGGAGCAGAAATGAGCAATCGTCCCCGTCTCCGCAATATCATTGCATTGTCCGGCCTGATGCTGCTGGCAGCCACCCCGGCTTCTGCCCAGGAGCAGTCTGGCTTCATCAACGACTATCCGACCAACACGCGCGCCGATTACGTGTTTGGTTGCATGGCCGTGAATGGCCAGACGCGCGATTCGCTGGAACGTTGCTCATGCTCCATCGACCTGATTGCCTCGATCCTGCCGTACGAGGAATACGTAAATGCCGAAACCGTGCTGATGGTCGAGAAAAAGGGCGGTGAGAACACATCGATCTTCCGTACCTCGCCGCTCATGCGCGGCAAGGTGGACAAGCTGCGCCGGGCGCAGGCCGAAGCCGAAATACGTTGCTTCTGATCAGCCGGACTGGTCGTCGCCTGCAGGCCATGAGTGGGTGAACTTCTGGCCATCCGTGTCGGTGGCATTGACCGTAAAGTCCCCCTTGCCAGCGGCATTGTAGTAGAAGCGGATGTTCGGGTCTTCGCTCAGCGAGATCCCGCCCTCCACCTTCAATACCAGATCATCACCGCGCTTCACCTCGATCATGTCAACGAAGTGCGCCGGGATGTGGAGCATCGTTACCTGGTCCATCTGCAGCCCGGAATTGTTCGGGTGACGGATCATGATCTGGGCTTCGCGAACGCCGCTGGACTGTTCAAGAACCTTGGTCTCACCGGCCTGAAAAACCCGGAACTTCATCTTGCCCATCAGCGCCTTGGCGGCATCAGCATCCTTGGTGGCCGGTGCCGAGCAGCCGCCTGATGCCTTGACGAACTTCTTCACCATGTACTGCTTGCCGTCTTCAGTTTCGGCAATGGCGCGGACCCATGAATAGTTGTTGATCCGGTAGCGCGAGGACACCGATGCATTGGCCGCCGCTGGTCCGAAGGTGAACTGCGCCGCCATCGGCGCCGGGTTCTCGTCAATGACAACGGTCACCTTCTTCACCTTCATGCCCGGCTGCACCTTGACCGAGATCGGCACGATTGCCGCATCCTCGGCCCGGTATGGCGCATCAAGAACCATCATGTTCTCGCCGTTCAGAAACTCGGTCTTGTTGAATATATCGCCCTGGATCGACTGCCAGGTCGTCTCCGGCCTATCGTCAGCGGCCCAGGCCACGGCGCTGGAACCGGTCACCATCAGCCCGGCACAAAGTGCTGCCACGAGTGCATGTTTTCTCATCGGTTTCCTCCTCGGGGCGCACTTGCCGCACGCCTTGTTCATTGCGGACAATATAACCGATTTACGGGCCTATGCCCATCACACCCGTGTTACCGTCCAGCGTTATTTGCCGCTCCGTCAAACGCCCCGGCGTGGTGCTTGCGGAATCGGTCCTGTACTGCCGCCTCCTCGCGTTTGGCAGCAGGGATATCAATGTTCACCTGCGCCCTGACTGTGGCAGGTCCTGCGCCGAGAAACACCAGCCGGTCCGCCAGGCTGACCGCCTCGCGCCAGTCGTGCGTGACAAACACGACAGCCGCCGGATTGTGCTTGAGCATGTCGCGCAACACATCACGCAGCCGACCAGCAAGCGCAGCATCCAGCGATACGAATGGCTCATCCATCAGCAGCAGTTGCGGCTGCAGGACAAAGGCGCGCGCAAGGGCTGCCCGCCGCTGCATGCCAAGCGACAACTGGCCGGGAAACAGCCCCTCGCTCCCGGTCAAATCGACGGCTGCCAGCACCTGTGCAATCCGCTCACGATGAGCAGTCGGGTCGTCGAACACCAGCTCGATGTTCTGCTGCACCGTGCGCCATGGCAACAGCCGCGGCTGCTGGAACACGTACGCCAGATGATCCTCGACCCCCGGCCCGTAGTTCACCGATCCCTCGAAGTCCGCATCAAGCCCGGCCGCAATCTGCAACGTGGTGGACTTGCCACAACCCGAAGGCCCCAGCACCGCCACGAATTCACCAGGCTGAACAGTGAGCTGGAGCCCGCGCACCACCTCGATGTGCGCACCATCGCGCGCGAAAGCCTTGCGCCGGATGTCGATTTCCAGCGCGTTCATTGCCGCCACCTGGTGGCTGCCTGCTGCCAGGGCTGCAGAACAAACAGCTCGATCAGCTGCACAACGATGATGAAGGCAACCGCATACGCCAAAATGCCCGCCACATCGAACAGGGTGAAATAGAGGTGGATCTGGAACCCGACGCCATTGCTGCGGCCCAGCAGCTCCACCACCAGCACAATTTTCCAGATCAACGCCAGGCCTGACCGGGCAGCCGCTGCAATATAGGGCCCCAGTTGCGGCATCCAGACATGGCGCAAGGTCTTCCACTTGCCGAAGCGATAGGCTTTTGCCAGCTGCTCATATTCGCGGTCCAGCGCCCGCGCCCCTTCGCGCAGCGTCACGGCCACATTGGGGATCTTGTTGATGGCAACAGCCAGAACAGTCGCAGCCTCGGTCAGGCCAAACCAGATGAAGCACAAAACGATGGTGACGAGCGCTGGCAGGTTGAGAAAGAACATCAGCCAGCCATCGAACATCCGGTCAATCAGCCGGCCTCGCCCCATCGCAAGGCCAATGGCTGAACCGATCAGCATGGCTACCGCAAACGCCGACGCGACACGCCCCAGCGTGGCCCCCACATGAAACAGCAACTCCCCCGACACCGCCTCCTGCAGCATGAGGGCGAATACCTCGACAGGACCAGGCAGATAGCGGCTGTCAAGGCCGGCCGCCGCCACCCACCACACTGCAAGCAGACTGGCAAGCGAGGCGAATGTCCATGCCAGCCTGCCGCCAGTACTGGCCTCGCCCGTCAGCATCATTGACCGGTCCCCGTCGCGAAAACATCCGGATCGAATGTCACGCCGCGCCCTGTCACTTTCTCGCCGCCGGAAGACTTGAGCAAATCAAACAGGGTCTCGGCGTCCCGGGTATTTGCCGGATCCCAGTCCTGCAGCCGGCCTGCACGAAACCGGTCACGCAGCTTGACGAACTCTGCATCCGACTTGACACCCATCCTGGGGCGCAGCCGCTGCCACTCTTCATCACTGTCAAGAAGAAGGGCAGAAGCGTCATCCAGCGAACGCGTGAATCCCATCCATTTCGCAGCCTCATCATCAGTCGCAGGTTTGCGGAACAAAAAGCCGATCAGCGGCGGCGGAGCCTGCATGCCAAGCCCGCGCATTGCATCGTCAACACCAAACAGCTGCCTGAACCCGGCACCCTCCAGCTTGGCCGCATAGTGCCAGTAAATCAGCACCGCATCCAGTTCGCCTGAGCGCATCTTCTCTGCCAGCAGTGGCGGCGCACCGAACACCGGTTGCGCCAGCTTCGCAATATCACCAATGCCCTGTTTCTCGCCCCATGCACGCATCAACAGCCAGCTCTTGTCGAGCGGTCCGCCGGCAACGCCAATCCTTTTGCCTGTCAGGTCTTGCAGGCTGGTGATGCCGCCGTCAGGCCTCACAATGAGAGCGCCAAGCGTGCGTGAATAGGGATGGAACACCAGCGGCTCGCCGGCACTGCGCTCGCGAAGAGCCCAGAACCAGTCCGCCACGATCGTATCTACCTCACCCGCCAACAGCGCGACCGACGTTGCATCACGGCGGGCAAGCTCAAGTTGCTCCAGCTTGAAGCCGTGTTTGGCGTCCAGACCGTGATGCTGCACAGTGTCGAGCAACCAGTTGACCGTGCCGAACTTCAGCACGCCGGCCTTCACCAGTGGCTTATCCGCAGCCGATGCGGATGCCGCACTGAACAGCGCCAGCCCGGTGGCCAGCATCAGCATGCACACAAACAGGCAGAACCAGGTTTTGGTCAGTTTCCACATGGATCAAAAATCGCCCTCTGCTCACCTGCACTGGCGTCTTAGCACGTTGATCGAACGTCTTTCATTACACCTTGGCAAGACGCGACTCAATGGATTGACAAGCAAGACTGAAACTGCAACCAAATTACTTAGAGTCTTGAAAGTATTAAATTATAAGAAAATAATAAGCTGGTAAGGGAGACTGACAGATGGGCCTTCCAACATTTCTGCGTTCGGGTGCCGCTGCGCTGCTTGCCACTTGCTTCGCGACCAGTTCAACGGTTGCGATGGCCGCCGCCGAGAAGATCGGTATTGGCTACCTTCACACCTTTGCAAAGGGCCGCGTCACGATCTCCATTCTCGACCAGCCACCAGAGAATCTGGGTGTGGCAGGTGCCGAGGTGGGCATCAATGACAACAACACAACCGGCCGGTTCATGAACCAGGAGTTTGCCCTGGAAGACGTTCGCCTGAAGCCCGGTGACGACATCATTCCAGCCCTCGACAAGCTCTACAGCGAAGGCTTTCGCTTCATGGTGCTCGAC
>JAWVYF010000115.1:0-8952 GCA_033722845.1 Anderseniella sp.
CATGAAGATGAACCTTGAAGACATCGCACAGGCAATGGTGGCGCCTGGCAAAGGCATTTTGGCGGCTGACGAAAGCACCGGCACCATCAAGAAGCGGTTCGACTCGATCAAGGTCGAGAGCACCTTCGAGAACCGCCGCGACTATCGCGAGATGCTGTTCTCGGCCAAGTCCGCCATGAAGAAGAACATTTCCGGTGTCATCCTTTTCGATGAAACCATCCGTCAGCGCACCGCCAACGACAAGCAGTCGCTGGTCGAACTGATGTTGGCTTCCGGCTCGATCCCCGGCATCAAGGTTGATGCGGGCGCGCAGGACCTGGCCGGCTATCCGAACGAGAAGATCACCGAAGGTCTCGATGGCCTGCGCGGCCGCCTGAAAGAGTACTACAAACTCGGTGCCCGCTTCGCGAAATGGCGCGCTGTGATCACAATTGGCGACCAGATGCCGACCTACAACTGCATCCACTCCAACGCCCATGCGCTGGCCCGCTACGCCGCGCTGTGCCAGGAAAACGGCATCGTACCGATTGTCGAGCCGGAAGTGCTGATGGACGGTGAATTCTCCTCTCACGATATCGAGCACTGCTACGAAGTAACCGAGGCCGTGTTGAAGGAAACCTTCCAGGAGTTGTATCTGGCAGGCGTCATGCTGGAAGGCATGGTGCTGAAGCCGAACATGGTCATCCCCGGCCAGAACTCGCCGAAGAAGGCAAAGCCGGAAGAAGTCGCCGACCTGACCGTTCAGTGCCTCAAGGCCTGCGTACCGTCTGCCGTGCCTGGAATCGCCTTCCTGTCCGGCGGCCAGTCCGATGTTGAGGCCACCCAGCATCTGTCGCTGATGAACGAACGTCACGACCTGCCGTGGAACCTGACCTTCTCCTACGGGCGTGCGCTGCAGGCCGCAGTGCTTAAGGCCTGGGGCGGCAAGAAGGAAAACGTCAAGAAGGCACAAGCTGCCTTCGCGCATCGTGCCGCCATGAACGGCCTTGCTTCAAAGGGCAAGTGGACAAAGGCCGCCGAAAAGGGCAAGTAAGCCTTACAGCACGAAGCTCGAACCAAGAAACCCGAGGCAGGCCGCAAGGCCAGCCACGGGCACCCACATCGGCACCCGGAACACGCCCGCAGGCAGTTCAGGCTCACTTTGCTTGATGCGGATAAGCGCCCCGTTGACCAGCGCGAATACGCTCAGCGTTACCCGCGACGTCCATTCCGCCAACGCCTCCAGCGGCACCGCCATCGCCAGCACGAGGATGGCCGCCCCGATCAGCAGCGTGGCTTTAAGCGGCGTACGCGTCCAGCCATGCACGTGCGCCAGCCAACCCGGCAAGTGGCCGAGGTTCGACAGACCATACAGCACCCGAGAGGCCATCACCTCCTGCACGATGACCCCGTTGAGCGTTGCCAGCGAGGCGATGGCGGCAATCAGCAAGGCCGGAAATGCCGTCACTTCCGAGAACAGCAGACTGAGCGGCGCCGTGGATGCAGCCAGCGTCTCGATGGGCACCGACATGACGGCCACATAAGCCACCAGCACGTACAGGATGGTCGAGATCACAAGCGTCAACCCGATCGCCCACGGCATGGTGCGCTCGGGCTCGATCACTTCCTCTGCCACGTTGACGATGTCCTCAAAGCCGATGAATGCAAAGAATGCGATCACCCCGGCGGACAGCACGCCAGCCCACATGGCCCAGTTGCCGGCTCCTTCCACCACCTCCGGCATACGCACCAGCATGTCCGGCTGCGTGTGGAAGCCGCCTGCAATGACCGCGATCAGGCCAAGGATTTCTAGTGCAGTAAGGATGGCCGCCAGGCCCACCGACTCCATGATGCCAACCGCCGCGATTGCCGTCATCAACACCACGATCAGCGGTATCAGGATGTGCGCCGGCAGCGGCACAAACTGCTGTACGTACCCCACTGAACCGACGCAGATGGCGGCTGCCGACACCACGCCCGCCGCAACAATGCCCAGCCCAGCCGCCAGCGATAGCCATGCACGCGAAAACGCCCTGTCGACGAACGCCGCCTCTCCCGCACTCACCGGAAGCCGGCCCGAAAGCTCGCTATAGGACGCCGCCGAAAATGACATGACGAAGGCCGCCGCGATGAACGCCAGCGGTGCCGACATGCCGGCACGGCCCGCTGTCACGCCCACCAGCACATAAATGCCAGCCCCAATGGTCACACCAAGACCGTACAGCGTCACCAGAGGCAACGTCAGCGACCGCTTGAGTGTTGTGTGACTGACCTGCTCACTTGCCATACGCAGTACTCCTTGTCAGTGTCACGATTGCACACCGCCACTCACTCTTCCTTGCGCTTGATCAACCAACATGACCCGATCCACGAAACTCATCCACATCGTCTCCGTCCACGCCGAAGGTGAGGTGGGAGACGTGATCGTCGGCGGCGTTGCGCCTCCGCCCGGCGACACCTTGTGGGAGCAGCGTGCCTGGATCGACCGCGACCGGCGCTTGCGCAACTTCGTACTGAACGAGCCACGCGGCGGTGTCTTCAGGCATGTCAACCTGCTGGTCCCCGCAAAGCACCCGGACGCTCAATTCGGCTTCATCATAATGGAGCCGGACCACACCCCGCCCATGTCCGGCTCCAATTCCATCTGCGTGGCAACCGCCCTGCTCGACACCGGCCTCGTCGAGATGCACGAACCCGAGACACGCTTCAACATTGAGGCGCCTGCCGGTCTTGTCCCGGTGGTCGCGCAATGCGCGAACGGCAAGGCGCAATCCATCACCGTTCGCAACGTGCCTTCCTTCGCCGGCAAACTTGATGCAGAGCTGGAAGTTGAAGGGCACGGCACACTCACGGTCGACACCGCCTATGGCGGCGACAGCTTCGTCATTGTCGATGCCGTCGCGCTTGGCTTCTCGATTGTGCCGGACGAGGCCCGCGACCTGGCAAACCTCGGGGCGCAGATCACCGCTGCCGCAAACCAGCAGCTTGGCTTTACCTACCCGGACAACCCTGACTGGAACCATATTTCTTTCTGCCTGTTCGCCACGCCACCAGTTGAGGACGCTGGTCAGCTTACTGCACGCCATGCCTGCGCGATCGACCCGGGCAAGATCGACCGTTCACCCACCGGCACAGGTGTGTCGGCCCGCATGGCTGTGCTGCACGCACGCGGCGCCATGAACAAAGGCGATAGCTACGTCGCCACTTCCATCATCAGTTCAACCTTCACAGGACGCATTGAAGAACTCGCCGAAGCAGGCGGCAAACCTGCCATCGTGCCTGCCATCACAGGCCGGGCATGGATCACCGGCACCCGGCAGGAAATGCTCGACCCCGACGACCCCTGGCCGGAAGGCTACCGGCTCACTGACACATGGCCTGCCAAGGTGTGATACCAAGTGGCGACAACGTCCCTGCCACATTGATTCGCTGCACCATGCCCACACAACCTGACGAACAATTGCCCAACTGCCGCCTTTTCCTGATGCCACCGTCCGGACTGGACGCTGGCTCAATATCGGCCTGCGTTGCCGCGGCTACCGATGCGGGTGACGTCGCGTGCCTGGTTTTGCCAGACGACAAGAAGCTGATCGAAGAGGTTTTGCCAATGGCGCAGGAGCGCGACATTGCCGTTCTGGTATCTGGAGACAGCCGCACCGCGGCGTATGCGGGCGCGGACGGTGTCCACCTCGCGACAAGCCTCGAAGACGTGGCTGCCGCACGCAAGTCACTCGGCCAGAAAGCCAGTATTGGTTTCGTGGCATCCGGCTCGCGTCATGCCGCGATGGAGGCCGGTGAAAGCGAAATCGACTATCTCGCCTTCGACCTGTCCAATGAGGCCGGCCGGGATCTGCTGGAATGGTGGACGCCATTGTTTGAAGTGCCGTGTGTCGGCATCAATGCAACCGATGAGGCCGCGTGTATTGCGGCCATCGAGGCCGGTGCTGACTTCATCATGCCGCCTGATGGCATGTGGCAATCAGCTGATGCAGCAGCCGATGTTTCTGCCCGCCTTACCGAAGCCGGACAGAGGGATAAGCCATGAAACGAGTTGCCTTGATGCGTCTTGCTGTTCCGCTTGCAGCACTGCTCGCCCTGACAGCACCTGCCGTGGCCCAGAGCAGCAACCTTGCGCCCACCTTCGAGGAAGCCGCTGCGCTCTATTCGGACGAGAACTACTCGGCAGCCTACGAGATCGCCGCACCGCTTGCCACCAGCGGCAATGTCGACGCCATGATCATGCTCGCCGAAATGTACGAACAGGGGCTTGGCCGCGAGGCGGACATGGCCAACGCGATCCAGTGGTATGACACCGCGGCAGCGGCAGGCAACGTGCCAGCCATGTTCCGGTTGGGAATGCTCTACCTGCGCGGCAGAGGCACGCCCGCCGATCCGCAAAAGGCACGCGAATACTTCGGCCAAGCCGCAAGCGCCGGCAACATGCAGGCCGCCAACGAGCTTGGCCTGATGTACTATCAGGGCAACGGTGTTGAACAGAACGCCGAAGAAGCCATCAAGCACATCCGCAAGGCAGCCCAGTCCGGTCTTGCCCAGGCGCAGTACAATCTCGGGCTGCTTTATGCCAATGGCCATGGTGTTGAGAAAGACGTCTCCACCGCCGGAGACTGGTTCCAGAAGGCTGCCGTCCAGGGTCTGCCGGAAGCGGCTCTCGACTATGGCCTGCTGGTCTATGCCGGCGAAGGCGGAATCCGAAAGGATGTCGAAATAGGCGCCCAGTGGCTGCAGGTCGCCGCCAATGCAGGCAACGCAGAAGCCCAGCTCATCTTTGCCCGTGTGCTGGCGTCCGGCCGTGGCATGAAGAAGGATCGCGTGGAAGCAGCAAAGTTTTACTTGCTGGCAAAGCAGGCCGGAAAGTCCGACGCGGACCTCGACGTCATGTTGCAGAACTTGTCATCACCGCAAGTTGGCGATGCCGAGCGCCGCGCTCGCATTTTCACCGAACAGCTCAAACAGAAGCGGCTGAACCCGTCGGACGGCAAATCTGACGCAGCAAGCAACTGATCACCTGGTCGTCAGCTTCAGCTCAATGCGGCGGTTGCGGGTCTTGGCGTCTTCCGACACACCGGGATCGAGCGGCTGAAACTCACCAAAGCCTGCTGCCACAAGGTGCTTGGGCGGAATACCTTGCGCCGCCAGCGCTTCAACGACGGCAATCGCACGCGCCGAGGACAACACCCAGTTGGACGGAAACTGCGGCGTGTTGATCGGGTCACTGTCGGTGTGGCCATCCACCTGAAGTACCCAGTTCAGGTCTTCGGGGATCTCACTGATCAGCTCCTGCATGGCGCCTGCCAGCTTGCCGATCTCCTGCTGACCGGTAGGAGACAGTGCTGCCTCACCCTTGCCGAACAGCACTTCCGACTGGAACACGAAACGGTCGCCCACCACCCGAATGTCTTCGCGATCGGCCAGGATGCGCCGCAACCGGCCAAAGAATTCGGAGCGGAACTTGTTCAGCTCCTGAACGCGCTGTGCCAGCGCCACGTTCAGCCGGCGCCCCAGATCGGCAATCTGCGCGCGGCTTTCGGTGTCCTGCCGCTCTGCTGCATCCAGCGCATCATTCAGCACCCCGATCTGGCGGCGCAGCGCAGCAATCTGCTGATTGAGCAGTTCAATCCGCGCCAGCGCATCAGACGATACTTTCTGTTCATCCGCCAGCTTGCCTTGCAACGTGGCAATCTGCGAGCCGGCCTTGTCGCCCTTGGCTGTGAACGTATCAACGATGCCTTGCAGCTCCGCAGTCTGGTCACGGGCTGATTTCAGATCATCGGTCAGCGCTGAAAGCGTGGTTTCAAGCTCCGTCTTGGATGACTTCTCCAGCGCCAGCAGCTCGGTGAGTTCGGCAATCTCCGAACGCAACCGCGACAACACGGTGTCACGGCCCGAAATCTCCTGTGCCTGCAGGAACTGCGTAATCATGAACACCGACAACAGGAAGGTAATGACCAGCAACAGCTGCGCCATCGCATCCACGAAGCCTGGCCAGTAGAACCCCGTCTCCTGGCGGCCGCGGCGTCCTCTGGACACTCCGGCCATGGGCTAGCCCCTGCCCGGCGGCACACCGCCGCCAACCCGCGCAAGCATGCGCTTGATCTCGGCGTTCTGCTCCGACTGCTGCTGCGCCCACTGGCGCACCACTTTCTGCTCTTCGCGCATTTGCTGCACCAGACCGTGCACGGCACCTGCAAGCTGTTCCATCGATTCAGCACTGCTGCCGCCCGTCCCTGCTTGCTGCATGGCGCCCTCGAGTGTCCGCCCGATCCGGTCCATGCCCGAACGAAGCGTCGACATCTCAGCCTGGATATGAGGGGGCAGATCGAGGCCGGTGCCGTAGTCCCCGGCATCAATATCGGTCAGCGTTGCCAGCCAGTCTTCCAGGTCGTTGTAAAACCGGTTCTGCGCCTGGCTGGCCTGCAATTCCAGAAAGCCGAGAATGAGTGATCCGGCAAGACCGAACAGCGAAGACGAGAACGACGTCCCCATGCCCGCCAGAGGTGCTTCAAGCCCCGCCTTGAGCTCTTCGAACACCGTGCCTGACTGGCCCGTCGAAATGTTGAGATTGCGGATCGTATCGCCCACTGCGGCCACTGTTTGCAGCAGCCCCCAAAAGGTGCCCAGCAGGCCGAGGAAAATCAGCAGCCCGATCATGTAGCGCGAGATGTCACGCGCCTCGTCAAGCCGTGAGGCCAGCGAGTCAAGCAGTGAACGCAGCGTGATCGGCGACAGGATGGTGAGGCCGGACCGGTCGCGCAGCTGCGCGGCCATCGGCGCCAGAAGGGTGGGCTTGTACGGGATTTCCAGCCCCGGATCCGCAACCCGGTAGCTGTTGACCCAGTTTACCTCCGGCCACAGCCGGAACACCATGCGGAAGGTGTAGGCAATACCCAGCAGCAGCACCAGCAGGATCATGCCGTTGAGGCCAGGGTTTGCCATGAAGGCCACCTGGATATTTGGATAAAGCACCGCGCCCGCAATGCAGATGAGGATGGTGAACACCGCCATGCGCACGAGATAGACCCGTGGCAACTCCAGAACCTTCAGATGATCCGACGTCAACATGCCGCTTTTCCTGCCCTTTGTCGTGCATTCGCCGGCATCGTATTGCCCCTTCGGCCAGCTGATTTGCGCGAACGCCAGTGTAGCCAATTGCCACCGCTTGTCACCCTCTTCCGCTACACTGGCAATGTGATTGCGTGATGGAGCCTTTGCGGCACCTGCATTAACATGGGTTCATGACATATCTCATCATCAAGGCCCTGCTGTCCGGCCTCATCATCGCAATCGTGTCGGAAGTCTCCCGCAAGGCGCCCGCCTTCGGCGCACTCATTGTGTCTCTGCCGCTGGTGTCGCTGCTCGCCATGATCTGGCTGTGGAACGACACACAAGACACCGCCCGCATTGCCGATCATGCACAGGCCACATTTTGGTATGTGCTGCCGTCCATGCCGATGTTTCTGGTCTTGCCCTGGCTGCTTCGTGCCGGATACGGCTTCTGGCCGTCACTGGCCGGCGTCTGCCTTATGACCATCGCGCTCTATGCCCTGATGGTCTGGGCGCTCGCCCGCTTCGGCATTACTCTGTAAAAGCTTTTGCAGGAAAAGCATGTGCCCGGCCTGATCGGGTATGGGCACCGGTTTTCCGTCCGCAAAAGCGGCAAATCAAACCTTTGCAGCCTTCAGGCAATCGCCAAGCTGCTTCGACATGTGCTCGTTGCCGGCCATGATGTTGCCGGTCGCCATCACATCGCCTGCACCATCAATATCGGCGCAGAAGCCACCCGCCTCGCGCACCAGCACGATACCGGCGCAAATGTCCCACGGCTTGAGGCCACGCTCCCAGAACCCGTCGAGACGGCCAGCCGCCACCCAGGCGAGGTCAAGCGACGCCGTGCCTGCCCGGCGGATACCTGCGGCCTTGGCTTGCACCTGCGCAAGCTCACCGCGAAACTTCACTGCATCCCCCCGGCCCCGGTGAGGAATACCGCACGCGATGACAGCGTCATGAATGTCACGCCGCCCGGAGACGCGGATGCGCCGGTCGTTGAGGTAGGCCCCACCACCGCGCTCGGCTGCAAACAGCTCATCGGTGATCGGGTTGTACACCACGCCCGCCACAGGCTCGCCATTGCGGGTCAGCCCGATGGACATGGCAAAGTGCGGGATACCGTGAATGAAATTCGTGGTACCATCAATCGGATCAACCACCCAAACGTGCTGCCCGTCCTTGCCGGGGATCTCACCCGACTCTTCCAGCACGAAGCCCCACTGCGGACGCGCCTTCTTCAGCTCCTCGCGGATCACCTCTTCAGCCTTGCGGTCAGCACGGGTGACGAAGTCCGCCGGTGCCTTCTGCGACACCTGCAGGTTCTCCACCTCGCCGAAGTCGCGCGAAACAGCGCGCGCTGCCTTGCGGGCAGCGTTGATCATGACGGTAACAAGGGGTGATGCTGGCATGGATCAGGTCAATCAGCTGTCGGACGCGCGGCGAACGTAGGTGACTTCGCTGGTGTCGACGATGATCTTCTCGCCTGCCGCGATGAACGGCGGCACCATCACCTTCAGACCGTTCTCCATCACTGCCGGCTTGTACGACGACGACGCCGTCTGGCCCTTCACCACCGCATCTGCCTCGGAAACTTCGAGTACAACCGTGTCGGGCAGCGAAATGCCAAGCGGCTTTTCCTCGTAAGATTCCACCGTGACGACCATGCCGTCCTGCAGGAACGCAGCGCGCTCACCCACAAAGTCCTTGGGCAGTTCGATTTGCTCGTATGATTCGTTGTCCATGAACACCAGCATGTCGCCCTGCTCATACAGGTACTGATAGTCCTTCTGCTCGAGCCGCACACGCTCGACCGTTTCAGACGAGCGGAACCGTTCATTCAGCTTGGTGCCGTTGACGATACCCTTCATCTCCACCTGGGCGAACGCGCCGCCCTTGCCAGGCTTCACG
>JAWVYF010000116.1:0-8944 GCA_033722845.1 Anderseniella sp.
ATATGACCAGGCGGGGCCTGCCCGCGATGTCATGCGGCTTGAGAAACTTGACCTGCCCGAGCCCGCATCCGGCGAGGTGCTGGTGGAGGTAAGCGTCTCCGCCATCAACCCGACCGATGTGAAGCGCCGCACCACGGGCCGAGAGCTCAACCTGTTCAAGCCCATCATTCCCAACAATGACGGGACCGGTGTGATTGCCGCCGTAGGTGAAGGCGTGTCGGCCTCGCGCATCGGAGAGCGCGTCTGGCTGTTTGGCGCGCAGGCCGGCCGGCCAAACGGCACGGCTGCCCAGTATACCGTCATCCCGTCAGCCCAGGCGATCACGCTGCCAGACAAGGCAAGCTTCACCGATGGGGCGTGTGTTGGAGTTCCTGCGGTGACGGCGTGGCACGCAGTGCTGGGCGGCGGGCCGGTTGGCGGCAACACGGTGCTGGTCACCGGTGCCGGTGGCCGCGTCGGGCGCTACGCCGTGCAGATTGCGGCCCGGTCCGGCGCGACTGTCATCGCCACCACGCGGGCAGACAAGTTCGACGAGATAAGGCGGCTCGGCGCGCATCACGTCATCGACTACACCACGGATGGACTGGACAAGGCGTTGTCCGCCGCAGCGCCCGATGGCATTTCCCGCGTTGCGGACGGCGCACTTTGGCTGACGCTTGATGCCGCCCTGCCGGCGCTGAAGGCCCGTGCCCACATTGCAAGCTACGCGAGCGACCAGAACGCGACCCCTGCGCTACCGTTTGCAAGGCTGCTCTATGCCAACACCACAATCGAGACCTTCTCGATCTTCGGCATGTCGCCAGCCCAGAAGCAGGCTGCAACAGACGGCGTCAACGTGCTGCTGGCGCAAGGCGCGCTGGAACACAAGATCGGTGCGCGCTTCGGTTTCGATGACATGATCGACGCCCATGAGGCGATGGAAACCACCGGCGTTGACGGGGCCTGCATTGTTTCGATGAGAGGTTGATGCGCAGGCCCTTGTACGGAACCGGCGCGGGTGACCCGCGCCGTTTTCTGCGAACCTGTCTGGAGCGGCGAATATCTTGAGATCCTTTCATGCCTCTGCTGAGCAAGTTGGCAGCTTTCAAGGACGACTGCCTTGCCCTCAAAAGCGGACGTTTTCGGCCAAGTGGTCAAGCGGTCAAGAGTCCGCCTAATGCCAATGTCGAACAACTGTCCTATGGACCGTATCGCTGGTCTTGGTGGAAAGCAGCCATGGTAAAGTTCCGACGGATCCCGTTCGCTGCCTTAATGAGCTGACAGCAAGGCGTCGGGCAGTGTGCCGGGAAGCTGCTTGAGCTGCTGGACAGCCGCCTGCAGGGCCACGATGTAGCCATATGGCCCCAGACCACAAATGACCGCGGTCGCCGCCCGCGAGAGGATTGAGTGGCGATGAAGTTCATCGCGGGCATGAATGTTGGACACATGCACCTCAATATAGGGGCCATCGAATGCCTTGATTGCGTCGAACATGGCTATGGATGTGAACGAGTAGCCTGCAGGATTGATGATCAGGCCGTTCGCGCTGGTGCGGGCTGCCTGTATCAAGTCGACGAGCACACCCTCATGGTTAGACTGGTGAAAGTCGATTTCCACCTCAAACAGCCCGGCCGCTGCCCTGCAGCTCTCCTCGATCTCTGAGAGTGTTGTCGTGCCGTATATGTGGGGCTCCCTGACCCCCAGGAGATTGAGGTTCGGACCATTCAGTATCGTTATCCTTGCTGACATCTGTGCGCTCCTCGCAAGCTGAAGTGAAAAGGCGAGCTGAGCGTACGCAAATTTGGTCCGATAGCCAGAGGGACCGGCTGGCTCTTGTCAGCTGCCGGTCATCGGCCTGAACCAATGACCGGCCACAGTGGTTCGTTGTCAGGCCCCGATGGACTTCGACATGGGCAGCACCCGGATCTGCTTTCCGCTGGCTTCAGCAATGGCGTTTGCAACTGCCGGGCCGATGGAAGGCACACCGGGTTCACCTACCCCCGTAGGATTGTTGGCAGAAGGCACAATATGAACCTCTACCTGTGGCATCGCGTCGATGCGCAGCGGTGTGTAAGTGTCGTAGTTGCCTTGCTCCACTTCCCCACCGGACACCACCAGCTCTTCAGCCAGGATCGAGCCCAGACCGAAGCCCGTGCCGCCTTCAATCTGCGCCCTGATCGTGTCCGGGTTGACGGCGATACCGCAATCCACTGCCACGGTGACCTTGTGCACTTTGGGCTGTTCACCTTCCATGGTGATCTCTGCGACGTGCGCGACGACCGAGCCAAAGCTCTCGTGGAGCGCCAGGCCCCGGAACCGTCCATCTGGTGCGGCAGAACCCCAGCCGGCCTTCTCTGCCGCCAGCTTCAGCACGGCGGCATGGCGAGGATGATCCTTCAGCAGCTCCATGCGGAACGCATAAGGGTCCTTGCCTGCCGTCCTGGCCACTTCATCGATGAAGGTTTCGACCGCATATGCCGTGTGGGTCGAGCCGACAGCCCGCCACCACAGGACCGGAACGCCTACGTCGGTGGTGGTCAGGCCGACATGGATGTTCGCGATGCCGTAGGGTATGTTGGACGCACCCTCAACCGATGTCGCGTCGACGCCATTCTGAGCAAGACCGGCAAACGGTGTGCCCGCGACAATCGATTGACCGACGATGTGGTTCTGCCAGGCGACCAGCTTGCCATCAGCATCCAACCCGGCCTTGAAGGCATGCACATAGGCTGGCCGGTAACGGCCGCCGCGCATGTCGTCTTCCCGGGTCCACTGCACCTTGACTGGCGCTTTCCAGCCGATAGCCTTGGCCACGGAGACGGCTTCTGACACGACATCGCCATCACCGACGGCCCGGCGGCCAAAGCCGCCACCGGTCTTCATGACGTGCATCTTCACCTGTTCAGGTTTCACCTCGGCAACCTTTGCCGCGATGGCCTGGTAAAGGTCGGGCAGCTGGTGGCCGCCCCAGACGTCAAGGGTTCCATCCGCATTTTTGCGCGCCACTGCGTTCAAGGGTTCCATTGCGGCATGCGCCAGATACGGGAATTCGTAGGTGGCTTCGACAACCTTGGCCGCACTGCCAAGGGCACTGGCCACGTCACCTTCCTGGCGTGCAACTGCCTGTGCGGGCTTTTCTGCAAGCTCCCGGTAACTTGCGATGATCTCGGCTGAGCCACGGGTTTCAGCGCCAGACTGGTCCCACTCAATGGAAAGAGCCTCACGTCCCTTGATCGCGGCCCACATATGCTCCGCCACCACGGCAACGCCACGCGGGATCTCGACCACATCGGACACGCCACGCACCTTCAGCGCCTCGGTCGCATCAAACGACTTCACCTTGGCCCCGAACTTCGGCGGATGAGCCACAACTGCGGTGAGCATGCCGTCCAGTTTCACGTCGATAGTGAAAGTATGGGTGCCATTGGCCTTCGAAGCACTATCCTGCCGGCGCAAAGCCTCGTTTCCAATCTGCGTCCACGCAGCAGCATCCTTTAGCGCCACCTGTGCAGGCACCTGCATCGTGGCTGCCTTCGCAGCAAGGTCGCCGAAACTGGCAGACTTGCCAGAGCCATGCTCAAGGATACCGTTTGATACCGATATCTGCGATGCTGGTACGCCCCACTCTTCGGCCGCGGCGGCCTTGAGCATCTCCCGTGCGGCTGCACCAGCCTTCCGGTAGCGGTCGAACGAGGTGGCGATTGAGGTGGAACCGCCGGTGCCCTGTACCGCGCCGCCCCACATGAGATTGCCATAGAGCTTCGTATTGCCGGCCGCGCCTGTTACCTCGACCTGCGACCAGTCGGCGCCAAGTTCCTCGACCACCAATGTGGCTAGCCCGTGATAAGGGCCCTGGCCCATGTCGAACTGGGACGACAGCACAGTGACCTTGTTGTCAGGCGTGATCAGGATATAGCCCTCGAGAGGGTTGGCGGGGGTCGAGTCCGTCGCAGCTTCCTGGGCGGCACTGGCGACCTCCGGTCGCAGCCCCACCATCAGCCCGCCAGCGACGGCCGCAGAACCGATCAGAAAGCCGCGGCGGGTTGCCTTGTGACGCGTAGCTGCAGTTGCAGCCGATGTCTGGATCAGCTTGTTCAACATGGCTCAGCCCTCCATCCGCTTCGAGGCTTCGTGAATGCCAGCGCGTATGCGCTGGTAGGTCGCGCAGCGGCACAGATTGCCAGACAGCGCGCTGTCAATATCTGCATCGGTGGGCTTGGGGTTTTCAGACAACAGTGCGACCGCAGCCATCACCTGGCCCGACTGGCAGTAGCCGCATTGTGGTACATCGAGATCTGCCCAGACCTGTTGCACCGTCTCCGCCACCTTTCCATTGATGCCTTCGATAGTGGTGATCTGACTTCCCTGGACGTCAGACACCTGCAGCTGACAGGAGCGTGTCGGCACACCGTCGACGTGAACAGTGCAAGCACCGCATTGTGCGAGACCGCAGCCGTACTTTGTGCCGGTCAAACCTGCCAAGTCACGAATGGCCCACAGCAGCGGCATGTCTCCTTCTGCATCGAGCGAATGATCTTGCCCGTTGATGTTCAACTTGATTGTCATGGATTGTTGTCTCCTGTGAGAGCCGTCCAGCTTCAACAGATGGGCGCAATCGAGTTTGATCTACGCCTGATATCGGACTTTGGTGACGGTACCGGAAGACTGCAACCGGCGTCGTTCAATTGTGTGACAGCAGGTCATGCATTCCGCTGTGTGATCACGAATGCCAGCTCATGGAAGGTTTTATGCAAGAAAGCAGGCATTGGTCTTTCCGGGCAGAGCCGGTAGCGAACATCGGCCTTCCAAAGAGCATCTTCACAAAGCCCGCTAATGGGCGTCCAAATCATTGGTGATCACGTTAAACGCTGCTGCCATTGCGGTGAACTTTCGCCTGGAGCCATTTCCGCTCATCATCCCAACTGGCAGTTCAGTCATAGTAGAACCTTTCAGACACGATCTGCTGGGCAGGAACGCCAAGGTTCTTGAGTGCCGTCTCGACCACTTCGAGCATGACGGGCGGCCCGCAGACCAGGAACAACCAGCCAGAAACATCACGCGAACCGAACACCCGGCCAAGCGTGTCGGCGTCTATGACTCCAGTCAGCCCGCGCCAGTCAGGACGAGGTTCCGACACCACATGGACCAGCTGGGAACCCGGTTGCTTCGTTAGGTCCTGAAGCTCGCCTTGATAGACGATCTGTTCGGCAACCCGGTTGCCGTAGACGATCACGAGCGGTCTCGTGTCCTGGTCTGCCTTCAACTGCCGGGCAATCGACACCAGCGGCGCAATGCCAACGCCACCTGCTATCAGCGCGATGCCTGCCGCCTGCCGGTGCTCAAGTGTGAGATTGCCATAAGGTCCATCTATATAGGCCCGGGTGCCGGGCTTCACCTCGGGCAGCGACCGCGTCATGTCGCCCACTTCCTTGATGATGAACTGAAGCTGGTTGCGGTCAGCCCGTGCCGAGCTGATGGAAAAGGGGTTCTCGGCAAGGGAGAAAGGGCTGTTACCCACGTTAAGCCAGACGAACTGCCCGGGCACGAACGCCATGGCCTCGCCTGCATTCGGCCGGATCGTCAGTTCCCATGTCTTCAGCGCCAGCTTGCGGACCGAACTCACCTCGTAAGGGCGCGACAGCTGGTACAGCGGCGTCAGCAGATAGGTCTTCACCAAAGATCCGAGAGCGACAGCAAGCAGGACGGCCCAGAACCCCGCGAGTAACGGATCAGCGCTATATCGGCCCGACGCCAGCGTATGGTGCGTGACGGCAACTGCCATCATCACGGCGCCAACACCATGGAGCAGGCGCCAGGTCTCGTACCGGAAGGGCAGCTGGTCGCGCCATATCGAGGTCAGAACGATGATCAGCACCAGCACCCAGCCGGTAATCCCGGTCAACGCTGTCGTTACATCAAGGCCCAGCGTCAGTTGTCCACTTTCGTCCCAAGGGCGCGGGTGGTTGAGCATTGGTGTTGCATACAGAAACGGGTGAACAAGCACGAACAGCAATGCGGCGCGCGCCGCCAGTTGGTGGACGCGCATGATCACGTCCATTCCCATTCGCGCCGAGATGATCTTGAAGCGGCCAGAAAGTACGAACTCGGATAGCAGAATGGAAAAGGCCACCATGCCAAGACCTGTCGCCAGTTCGTCCTGCACCGGCCGCACGGGCAAGCCTTGGAGCCACGCCAACATCAATGGTGCAAAGGTCACGGCCAAGTAGAAGGGAAACAGGATGACTGGTGACATTCGACTGGTCCCTCCAGTTTGACTGGCTTGCTACAAGCCTCTCGCAACCAGACCACTTTTCTCGCCCCATCCTGTCGGACAATAGCCGGTCCGACGGGAGGTTATCGAGCCTGCGGGATCGATGAACCTGCAAGCCGGCGCCAAAAGGCCTGAACCTGCCGAATGGCCAAGGGTAAAAGGCTGCACCCAAGTACAATCAACCACGCGTGTCCAGACAGGCTGGTCAGCTTCAGAATATTGGCAAGGTCGGACTGCAAATAAGCCAGCGACAGGATCAGCAGGCAAATTACGACTGCAAGCCAGACATAGGCGTTTTGCATCACAGGGTTTGCAATGAACCGCTCTCGCCAGTTGCGCATGTTGAACACGTGCCAGAGCTGCGCAAGGGCAAGGGTGAAAAACGTCACCGTCGTCACAGCGCTGCCCTCAAGGTTAAGCACGAATATTGCCATGACAAGAGCTGCAAGCGTGGACAGCGCGATACTCATGCCGTCGAAAATGATGGTTTGCCATTGGCGCCGCGCAAGGATGGGTTCCCCGGGTGGGCGAGGCGGGCGCTCCAGCACGCTGTCATCACCCTTGACGGTGCCAAGGGCAAGGGCTGGAAACACGTCAGTGACAAGGTTGAGAAACAGGATTTGCAGAGGCAACAGAGGCAAGGGTAGGCCCCCGACGACAGCCAGCGCCACGATCAGGATTTCGCTGAGATTGCAGGACAGAAGATAAGTCGTAAACCGCCGGATGTTGGTGAGGATGATCCTGCCTTCTCGGATGGCATCGATAATGGTCGAGAAGGCATCATCGCGCAGCACCATGTCGGCGGCCTCGCGTGCGACCTGCGTGCCTCGCACGCCCATGGCAATGCCGATGTCGGCCTTGCGCAAGGCAGGCGCGTCGTTGACGCCGTCGCCGGTCATCGCCACCACGTCACCCGACTGCTGGTGGAGGCGGATAAGGTCGAGCTTCTGTTCTGGCGTGACACGCGAGAATACCAGGGCCTGCCGAACGTGTTCCCGCTCTTGCGGCGTCATCTTGGCGGCCGCCTTGAGATCGCGCCCGCTGATCGCAATTTCGCCCTCGCTGGCAAGACCGACGACCCTCGATATATGCTGCGCCGTCGCGGTGTGATCGCCCGTAACCATCACTGTTCTGATGCCTGCGCGCCGGGCATCGGCAATCGCCGAGGCAATGTCGGCGCGTGGTGGATCCTGGAAGCCCACAACACCAAGCAGCACCAGTTCCTGGTACGGTGCGGTCTCCGCATCGCTAACAGTTTTCTCGGCGACTGCCAGAAGCCGTAACCCCTGTCCGGCCAGCAGCTCGGCAGCCTCGTGCCAGCGCTGGCGCTGCTTTCTCCCAAAGGTCTGCAGTCCGGCATCATCGAGAACTCTTGTGGCACAATCAAAGACAGCTTCCGGGGCACCCTTGACCGCGACAAGGAACTTGCTGTCGTCTCCGTGCACCGTTGCCATCATCCGTGTCTGCACATCGAAGGCCACCTCCTTCACTTTCGGCAAAGCGGCAAGCAATGCAGGCCTTGACAGTCCTCCCGTGGAAGCGACCTCCAGGAGAGCTACCTCCATGGGATCGCCTGACGCCGGATGATCTGCTGAGGCTAACGTCGCGTTGTTGCAGAGCGCCACCGCACGCAGCAGCGTGGCCAGCGCCGTCCCCGCTGTCGGCTTCAAAGTTGTACCGCCAGCGTGGAAGGTTTGGCTGGTCCGGGCGAATGTGACCTCGCCAGAAGCGAGCAACACCCTGTCCACATGCATCCGGTTCTCGGTCAGTGTGCCCGTCTTGTCGGTCAGGATCACGGTGGTGGATCCCAGGGTCTGAACTGCGGACAGCCGCTCGATCAGGGCGTTCTTGCGGGCCATGCGCAGCATCCCCCTGGCCAAGGCCAGCGTCGCTACGATCGGCAAGCCTTCCGGGATAGCCGCAACGGCCAGAGCCACACCGGACTCAACCATGAGCATGACATCGCGGCCCGCGAGAATGCCGATCGCCGCAACCAGGCCTGCCAGAACGAGCGTCAGCCAGATCAGGTCACGGCTGAGCCGCGTCAGCTGCTGTTCGAGCGGGGAGCGTTCCGGCTCGCTCTGTTCCACCAGCTTGGTGATCGCGCCCAGTTCGGTGTTCATGCCGGTGCCCGTCACAATGGCCGCACCGGTGCCGCGCGTGATGGCGCAGCCCTTGAACACCATCGACGATCTCTCGGCTAGTATGGCTTCCTGCGCAACCGGATCGACCGACTTCGCGACCGGCAGGGATTCCCCGGTCAGCGAGGATTCGTCGCTTGCAAGGTTGGATGCCTCAACCAGGCGCATGTCGGCAGCCGGAACGTCGCCCGCATCCAGTATTGCAAGGTCACCGGGCACAAGTTCCTCGGCTGGTATGGAGCAGGTTTCCCCGTCCCGCCGCACAACGGCATACCGGTTTGAAAGGGCACGCAACGCCTCCATGGACCGCACCGCTCTCAGTTCTGTGGCGAAGCCGATGATGGCGTTGATGACGAGCACTGCGGCTATGGCCGCAGCTTCGAGGCGATCACCCAGCAGGAAGGCCAGCACGGCCGCAGCGATCAGCAAGTAGACAACAGCACTGTTGAACTGCTTCAGAAACACCACCAGCAGGTTGGCTGGCGGATGGCTTCGCAAGACATTGGGGCCGTACTGCGCCAACCGCCTGCTTGTTTCCGCCTGGCTCAAGCCA
>JAWVYF010000117.1:0-8699 GCA_033722845.1 Anderseniella sp.
ACACATTGCCGAACTGGCGGCCAAGCACGAACACGCCGCGCCCATCGGACTGGGTGCGGCCAGGCGCCGGGCCCCAAACCGCTTCGATCTCGTTGAGCCAGGGCGTATTGCGGACGATGTCGTCAGCCGGAACATGGGCTGCGACATTTGCCTGTTGTCCGTACTGGGCCGAGTTGCCCTTGAGCAGCATGTCGCGCAGTTCATCCACGCTTGCAGGCGGGTCGACCTGATAACCGTCTGCCTGCATGGCGAGCAGGGTATTGAACAGGCTTTCGAACACTGACAGGTGAGCAGCCGTTCCGACAGCGCCTGAGTTGGGCGGGAAGCCGAACAGGACGATGCCAACCTTGCGCTCGGCATTAGCCTTGCGCCGGTTGAGGCCAAGCCGCAGCACCTTTTCGGCCAGCGTGCCGATACGTTCGGGGCAGGGGGCCATTGCGCGATGTGAAGATACCCGCTCGCACGGCGTCTTGCATCCGGTACAGCCGCCATCCCCATGCCGGCCAGCGAACACGGTCGGGTTGGTTGCGCCATCAATCTCGGGCAGCGCGATCAGCATGGTCGTTTCAACCGGCCCAAGCCCGCCGGAGGATTGCGACCACTGCTGAAGCGTCTGGAACTCCAATGGGTGCGCGGCGACATAGGGCAGATCGAGGCCCTGCAACACATCAACCGCAGCCGCACTATCGTTGTAGGCAGGGCCGCCAATCAGCGAAAAGCCGGTCAATGAAACCAGTGTATCAATGCAAGGCTTGCCGTTGGCCTTGAAGTAGGCGTCGATTGCGGGACGGCCATCAAGCCCACCAGCAAATGCCGGTATCACGGCAATTCCACGGTCTTCGAAGGCTGTGATTACTGCGTCGTAATGAGCTGTGTCAGATGCCAATACAGACGAGCGCATAAGCAACAGACCAACGGTCACCTTTGCATCTGCCGGCCGTGGCAGCTTGGAAACGTCGGTGGTGATCCGGTCCTTGAGGCGCGGGTGATACAGACCTGTTTCCGGGTATTCGACAGGAGGCAAGGCGTCTGTACCGGTCCATCCTGCGGTGCTTGAGTAACGCGAGATCAGGTAGCGCACCATCTGCTCGACATTGTCGTCCGAACCGCCGAGCCAGTACTGCATGGTCAGGAACCAGGCGCGAAGGTCCTGTGCCTTGCCCGGCACAAACCTCAATATCTTGGGCAACCGGCGCAGCACCCTCATCTGGCTCTCGCCCGAGGCCTGACCTGACTTTGACGAACCGCGCAGCTTCTTGAGCAGTTTGGCGATCCCTGATTGCGGCTTGGACATGTCCAGCCCGCCCATCCGGGTCAGCCGCACAACTTCGCCGTCGGCAATCATGCCGACCATGGCGTCACAGCTGTCACGGCGTGCCTTCAGCGCCGGCAAGACCGGGCGCACGTGCTCTTCGAGGAACAGCATGTTCGCGATGATGAGGTCGCCGGTCCCGATGTCCTCAATTGCACGATCCAGCGCGGCCCTGTCATCGCCCCAGCTTGCCGCTGCATGGATGGTGATCGAAAGTCCGGGGAAATCGCGCAACAGCCGTTCACTGGCCCTGGCTGCAGGGCCCGCCACGTGGGCATCAAGGGTGATGATGACCACCCTGTAGCCGGCTTTATGTCCGTTAGCGCGCATAGTGGGCCTTGGCCTCGTACAGCGTTTCGACAGTGATGCAGGCGATGCCGCGTTCAGCGGCGAAGCTCTCGGTGTTGCGCCGGGCCTTGCCACGCACGAAGAACGGGATTTTCTTGAGTTCCTTCTCGGCAGCCACGTCCCAGCCGACGCTGCCGTTGGAGTGTGCTTGTGCCGTCGCAGTAGCAGCTGCGCCGGGCTCGCCGTCGCTTGCAAGGTGCGAAGGCACGGCATCGTCGGAGAATTCGAAGTCCTCCCGGAACATGCCGAGCAGGTGTTCTTCCAACCCCATGGTCAGCGGATGTACCCAGCTGTCAAAAATGACATTGGCACCTTCAAAACCCATCTGCGGGGAATAGCGTGCGGGGAAGTCTTGAACATGAACCGGTGCCGAGATGACCGCACACCCGATGCGCAACCGCTTGGCAATGTGGCGTTCCATCTGGGTGCCGAGCACCAGCTCCGGCTGCGCTTCCTGAATGGCCGCTTCGACGTCGAGATGATCCTCGGTGATCAGTGCTTCAAGGCCATGCCTTTCAGCTTCATCACGCACTTCGCGGGCGAACTCGCGCGTGTAGGTACCTAGTCCCACCACCTTGAAGCCCAGTTCCTCCGCAGCGATGCGGGCTGCTGCCACGGCGTGGGTGGCATCGGCGAAGATGAACACGCGCTTGCCGGTGAGGTAGTTGGAGTCGACCGAGCGCGAATACCACGGCAGCCGCGACAGCTCCTGTCCGAGCAGATGCGAGGCATCCGCCCCCGTGATTTCTGCAACTTCGCTGATGAAGGCCTTGGTTGCGCCAACCCCGATCGGGACAGTCTTTGTGTATGGCTGACCAAACTCACGGTGCAGCCACTGCGCGACCGGCTGGGCGATCTCGGGGTACATGACCACATTGAAATCGGCATCGGCCAGACGATGCAGGTCTGCCGGGGAGGCACCCAGCGGCGCACAAACATTCACCTCGATGCCCAGGCCTGCCAGCAGGTTGGTCAACTCCACGACATCGTCGCGATGCCGGAACCCGAGTGCGGTGGCTCCCAGCAGGTTGCAGGTTACATGATCTGCCTTTTGGACTTTGCGTCCTGCAGCAAACCGGCGAACCAGCTGATAGAAGGTCTCTGACGCGCCCCAGTTTTCCTTTTTCTGGTAGGACGGCAGCTCAACCGGCACCACCGGAATGTCCAGTCCCAGGGTCTCGGCCAAACCGCCGGGATCATCCTGGATGAGTTCTGCCGTGCATGAGGCCCCCACCAGCAAGGCCTGAGGCTTGAAACGCTCGGCGGCAGCAACGGCTGCTTCCTTGAACAACTCGGCAGTGTCCGCGCCAAGGTCGCGCGCCTGGAAAGTGGTGTAGGTGACCGGCGGCCGCTTGCCATTGCGTTCGATCATCGTGAACAGCAGGTCTGCATAGGTGTCGCCCTGCGGTGCATGCAACACGTAGTGCAGGCCTTCCATGGCCGTTGCGATGCGCATTGCGCCAACGTGCGGAGGTCCTTCATATGTCCACATGGCAAGTTGCATCTGGCCTAGACCTCCAGCCTGTTGCGGCGGATCAGTGGCCGGGCAAACAGCTCGGCCAGGTCGCCTGCCTGTTCGTAGCCCTGCACCGGAGTGAAAACGAGTTCGATGGACCACTTGGTTGCGAAACCTTCCGCTTCCAGCGGGTTTGCAAGACCAAGACCGCATACAACGAGGTCAGGCTTTGCCGCGCGGCAGCGGTCCAGCTGACGCTCTACGTCCTGACCTTCGGAAAGCTGTGTGCCGGGAGGCAGAAGAGCAAGTTCTGCTGCCATGTGGTGGCGGTGCAGGAACGGCGTACCGACCTCAACCAGCTCCATGCCGGCCTCTCGCGAGAGAAAGCGGGCCATTGGCGGCTCCAGCTGCGAATCGGGAAACAGGAACAACCGCTTGCCATCAAGATGTTGTTTATAAAGCGAAATTGCCTTACGTGCGCGCTCTCGGCCCGGCGCTGTCACTTGTGCGAAAGTTGCATCATCGACGCTCCAGGCATCTGCTGCGGCCTGCAGCCAGGCGGTTGTACCTTCTTCGCCGAGAGGGAAGGGGGCTGCCAGAACCTCGCAGCCGCGCTCTTCAAGCAGGCGGACCGTGTCGGCCAGGAACGGCTGTGCCAGCAATACCTTGGTGCCAGGGCCAATTGCCGGCATGGACTGCGAGTCCCGTGCTGGCAGGAAGCTTATTGGCCCAATGCCAAGTGCTTCGAACAGCCGGCGGAACTGGTCTTCAACGACATCCGGCAACGTGCCGGCAATCAGCAGCCTGGGGCTGGTATCACCCGCGGCGGGGCACTCCGGCACCAGCGAGGCAAGGCAGGCATCTTCGCCCTGGGTGAAGGTCGTCTCGATACCTGAGCCCGAATAATTGAGCACACGGACCTGAGGCGCGTATTGCGCACTCAACCGTTGCGCAGCCCGCGACAGGTCGAGCTTGATGACCTCAGAAGGGCACGAGCCCACGAGAAACAGCATCTTGATCTCGGGCCTGCGCTCAAGCAGCCGCTGAACCACCTTGTCCAGTTCTTCATTAGCATCGGCAAGGCCTGCCAGATCCCGGTCGTCAATGATGGCCGTGGCGAATCTCGGTTCGGCAAAAATCATCACACCGGCAGCTGATTGCATGAGATGTGCACAGGTTCTTGAGCCGACAACCAGGAAAAATGCGTCCTGGATCTTGCGGTGCAGCCAGACGATTCCCGTCAGGCCGCAGAACACTTCCCGCTGCCCGCGCTGCCGGATCACGTCCGGCTGCGGCGTCGCACTGACTTGGGAAGTCGGGCAGGTTGCATTGAATACGTTCATGCCCGCACCTCGCTGCCGACGGGGTGAGGTGCATGCCGATCTGCCTCCAGCCGCGCCATGCGAAGCTTGAGCAGAAACTGTGCTGCGTTGATGACGTAAGCTGCATAGGCAGCCAGCGCGATGAGCATTTGCAGCCGGGGTGTGCCCCAGCCTGAAAGCCAGGCTGCGAGGTAGGCCGTGTGCAGCGCAATAACCAGCATTGACACCACGTCTTCCCAGAAAAATGCGTCTGCAAACAGATACTTGCCGAAGACGACCTTCTCCCAGATGGCGCCGGTGACCATGATCGCGTACAGCACCAGCGTTTTGATGATGACTGATGCGGTTGCAGCTTCGAAACCGTTGCCGGTCAGCAGGTAGCGCACGACCAGGCCAAGCGAGACCAGAAAAACGACGAACTGCAGCGGCGCGAGAATGCCTTGCACAAGCGTCCACCGGGTTGTGTCGCGGCGGTGCCTTTGGTCTTCGGTGTAGAGCGTGCCCCTCCCGGTGCCTTTGCCCTGCGGTGCGCCCATTGACTGGCTCCTGACTGTTTCGTGTACGCGCCCGAGGTCGGACGCAGCCGAAACTTGCAGGGAAGTTTAGCTGCTGCAGAAACGTAGTGTCAACCTAAGTTGACGTATAATGTATTTTACAATGAGGCCGAGCCGTGCGTATAATTCACTGGTCACGGCCTGCCCAAGGTCGTAACGTAAAGCATGGTGGACACTACCGGGTGTCGTCACAAGCTACGTCCAACTGGCGTTATAGTGTGAGGTGTCGCAAGCCCGGTTACGCGGTGAAGTCGCAGCACTGACCAAGTGTTCAGCTCAAGGGAGGACGTCTGCGCCGAGCTGAAAGACCGCATCCATGTCCATGCGTGAGGACAATCAAGGCCAGACTCGTTCATACAGCCGAAGAGCTGTTGAGCACGGCGTCGATACGTCATCGAGAGAAATTCTCAACAGGCTTGTTGATGATGAAATTCTGCCGCAGCTCGCAGGGGCGTTTGCGGCCAGCCACAGGGCAATTGCCGGTGGCGCCAAGCCAATGTCTTACTTTGGATATCCTTCTGGTCCGATTACGCCAGCTGACATCGAGGCATTATACCTTGCAGTGCTTGGCCGGTCGGCGGCACGTCCCGAGCAGGTGCTTGCAGAGGTAAACGCCAGGGGCGCGCGATACAGTGAGATGCTCGAAGGCCTTTTGCGGCCTGCCGCGAACCGGCTGGGTGACGCCTGGCTCAATGATGAGTGCAGTTTCTTTGATGTCACCATCGGGATGTCGAAACTGCATCAGTTGCTTCACCTCGAGGCAGGCAAGCTGCCTAGAGCCAGAGTGGGACGGGCGGACTCCTTGCGTACGGTGCTGCTGGCTGGTGCGCCGGGTGAACAGCATCTGTTCGGTCTTGGCGTGGTCGAGCAGGGTTTTCTCGCAGCCGGCTGGCGCGTGATCATGATGGCGGGAGCAGATTGGCCGGAAGTGTGCGATGAACTGCGCAACGAGCGCTGCGACGTTGTGGGGCTGTCATGTGCCGGCGACCGGTTGCGGCCCGTGATCAAATCGGCTATCGACAACGCAAGATTGGCGTCTTCCAATCGCGACATCAAGGTGATCGTTGGCGGTCATCTGTTCTTGAGCGACAGTTCGTTGGTATCCTTGGTTGGTGCAGACGCGGCTGCAAGTGACTCTCAGTCTGCGGTCGAAATCGCCACCCGCCTGTTGCAAATTGACGACGAAACCAGAGATACAACCTGTCTGACAAATAACTCATTGTCTTGATATGGATGAAAAGCTTACGAAATCCCGCAAAGACGGCGCGCCTTACCGGCTGTTCGATCCAGGCCACCCGGCGCTGGGCAGTCTCGCATCCGATGCTGTAGCGGGCCTGGCGCTCGCTGCTGCTGACGTTGCGGTGATCATCGGGCCGGATAACTCGATCGTCGACGTGGCGTTTCACGATGCGTCGCTGGCCCAGTATGGCGTTGAAGGGTGGGTCGGCAAGGCGGTCCACGACACGGTCACACCGGAAAGTGTCGCCAAGCTGGACAGTTTGCTGGCTGAGGCCCGCGGCAATCAGTTCGCCCGCCGCCGGGAGATCAATCATCTCTGTTCTGGAAGTGCCGACTTGCCTTTCCGGTATTGCGCGGTGCCGTTGGGTCTGGATGGTACCGTGTTGATCACCGGGTCCGATCTGCGGATCATCTCCGAACAGCAGCAGCAAATCGTCGCCGCCCAGCAAGCCATGGAGCGCGAATACGCCAAGTTGCGTCAGGCCGAGGCGAGGTATCGCCTGTTGTTCCGGATGGCCGCAGAAGCAGTCATGGTCATTGATGCTGTGCGCGAGACCATTGTGGATGCCAATCCAACCAGCGTGGACCTGCTCAACCGTCCTATCAACCAGATCGCGGACCACAAGTTCACAACCCTGTTTGACAAATCATGCTGGGCGGAACTGTTGGACTTCATGGCAACGGTTCGTACTGGCGCCGGGGCGGCCGAAATCTCGATCAAGCTGGCCGGCGGCCAACTCGTGCAACTGGCCGCATCCCTGTTCCGTCAGGGCGGTGCCTCGCACATTCTTGTCCGGCTTGTCCCGATCGGCGAAGAGGCTGGCAGAAAGTCACTGACCCAGGCGGACAGCTGTGTGCTGGCTGCCATTGAGGCGGTTCCTGACGGGTTTGTGGTGATCAACGAAGCTGGCAATGTGCTGATGGCAAATGCCGCGTTTTGTGATCTGGCAGGCCAGGTTTCGGCCACGCAGATGACAGGGCAGTCAATTGAGCGCTGGCTGGGCAGAAGTTCTGTCGACATGGGCCTGATCATGACCCACATCCGCGATCATGGCTCGGTGCGGAACTTCGCCACCATATTGCGCGATGATCTCGGCCAGGAAGAACCGGTTGTGGTGTCTGCGTCGGCAGCGCCTGATGGTGATCTGTCCTGCATCGGTTTTCTAGTGCGCCGCTCGGGATCGCCTGCTGGTGCAGTCGCGCCGGGCATGACCTCGATGATGCGCTCTGTAAACCAGCTGACCGAACTTGTTGGGCGCGTTCCGATGAAGGAACTGGTACGCGAAACCACAGACATGATCGAGAAGATGTGCATCGAAGCTGCACTGGAACTCACGCGGGACAACAAGGCCTCTGCTGCCGATCTGCTGGGCCTGTCCCGGCAAAGCTTCTACATCAAGATGCGCCGCTACGGGCTGCTTGATACCGATAGCGGCGACAACGGCAAGGACTGAACCGTCCAATTTTGGCGACATTATTAATGTCAACATAGATTGACACTATTTGAGCCCCCGGCTAGCATCGGGCATGCTCAGGTCACAGGCAATTCCTTCGCAACGCTCCGTTCCCGATCCCTTGTCGGTGCTTGAGTTGTTGAAGCCCATTACCTGGTTTGCCCCCATGTGGGCGCTTGGCTGCGGGGTTGTGTCCTCGGCAGCCCCGATTTCTGAAAATCTGCTTCCGGTTGCCGGCGCCATCATTCTGGCCGGACCTATGGTTTGCGGCACCAGTCAGGCCGTGAACGATTGGTTCGACCGGCATGTTGACGCTATCAACGAGCCCGGCCGCCCCATCCCCTCCGGGCGTGTGCCGGGCCGTTGGGCATTGTACATTGCTTGCCTCTGGACATGCCTGTCGCTGATGCTCGCCGCCGCGCTCGGGGCCTGGGTGTTCTGGGCTGCCGTATTCGGCCTGGCACTCGCATGGGCCTATAGTGCTCCGCCATTCAGGCTCAAGCGCAACGGTTGGTGGGGTAATGCAGCCGTGGGGTTATGCTACGAAGGCCTGCCCTGGTTTACTGGCGCTGCCGCCATGCTGACGGTCTTGCCCGACTGGCGCATCATTTCGCTGGCGTTGCTCTATAGCATCGGTGCCCACGGCATCATGACGCTCAATGATTTCAAGTCCGTGGAAGGTGACCGCAAGCTTGGACTGCGGTCTCTGCCGGCGCGATATGGCATCGGGCCTGCGGCAAAACTCGCCTGCTGGGTCATGGCTGTACCGCAGGTGGCCGTCATCGGGCTGCTGATTTCGTGGGATCGCGGTCTTCATGCAGCGATAATCTCGGTATCCCTTGTGGTGCAATTCATGCTGATGCACCGCCTGCTCAAGGATCCGGAAGGCAAGGCTGCCTGGTACAATGCCACCGGCACCACACTATACGTTTTGGGCATGCTGGCCGCTGCCTTTGCGGTGCGCACCCTTCAGGCTGGAGCTTGATGATGACGTCCGTTACTTCATTGGGCTGG
>JAWVYF010000118.1:0-8658 GCA_033722845.1 Anderseniella sp.
GGCTGAACGATTGTGATCCCAGGTGCCACCAAGTGACAGGTCCTGCTGGCGCTCACGCTCGATGGCGGCTATGCGTTCGCGCTCGGCCTGCTCTTCGCGTTCCCTCGCCTGCTGTTGCCGGTCGGCCTCTTCGCGTTCGCGCTGAGCCTGCTCCAGCATTGCCTGCCGGCGGCGCTCTTTCTCGGCTTCGTCAGCCTGCGAACCCAACTCCGCAATGCGTGCTCGGGCAAAGACGGCATATGGTGTGCCGTCGAACGACGAAACAAAGGCTTCCAGCACAGCAATGCTCTTGCTGTCCTTCGTTACCGCCCAGGCCTGGGCTGCCTCTGAAAGCTGGATGCTGGACGGCTGCCGGCCATCGCCCGCACCATCACCACCCGATGGTTTGGTTGCCGTTTGGCCGCCGCCCGATGGGGCGCTTCCCGGCTTCAGATACAGTTGTTCACCGGGCAAAGAACCATACGTAAACGGTTCTTGCTGACCGTTGGTCTGCTGAAGCACGCTGTCGCGGACCTTGCGAAACAGGAGATTGATTTCCAGCCCTGGCTCATTGAGGTGGCGAATGAGCGCCGTTGTGTAGGGGCTGTTGCGCCCCTCACCGTCCGATGCGGTAGTGCCTTCCTTGGCCGCAAATCCGACCAGCGTACCAACCGCCGGTTCAACCCGGGCCAGACCACGGCCAATGGAGCGCTTTGCCCCGTTGGATGGCTTCATGCTGGCGGCAAAGGGGTTGTTTCGACAGGCATCGAGCAGCACCAGCTTGAGCTTCTTCGCACCGTTCAAGGCCCCCATGACCAGATCGAGCGGCAGGGCTTCGAAATCAACATCATCCGCACGTTTGAGACGCGCATCCACCGGAATGAGATAATTCTGCCGGTCCACCTCAATGCCGTGGCCTGCATAGAACACCATGGCCACATCGGCCCGGGATGCCTTTTCGCTGAACCGGCGCAACGCACGGCGCATGTCGTCGAAGGTCAGGTCGGTAACGTGGTCAACCTCAAAATTCAATTGCTTGAGAGTGGCAGCCAGATCAGCAGTGTCATTGGCGGGGTTCTCGAGCTTGGTAACCGCTTCATAGGCGGAATTGCCAATCACCAGTGCAACACGCTTTTCAGCCTGCGCCTGGGCGGACATTGCCAGTCCGGCCAGCACCATTATGGCCATGACAAGCCGGAATATGTACCGCACGCCCGTCATTTGCTCATGTTCACCACGGTGACGCGCCGGTTCTCGGCCGCTTCGGGCATCTGCGGCGTTTTGAGCTGCTCCTCACCGTATCCCACGGCAATCAGCCGGTCCTTGCTGATGCCGAACGTATCAATCAGGAAGCTGGTGACGCTGCGCGCGCGGCGCTCGGAGAGGTCAAGATTGTAATCATCGCTGCCAGCTGCATCGGTGTGGCCGCTGACCATGAACACAGCGTCTTTCAGCGCATCGTTGCGCAACGCCTTGCCCAGTTCGACAAGGTCTGGACGCGCCCGCGCCGTCACCTTGTCCGAGTCGTAGTCGAAATAGATTTCGAGATCGATTGACGGCAGGTCATAGGTCTTGACGATCGTAGCAAGCTGCTTCCGCTCTTCGAAGCGAATGCCGCGGGTCTTGCCCCGCATGGTGTTGAGGAATGACTTGTCACCTTCGTCCATGCCCTGCGGCTGCGCGGTGATGCTTCGTGTCAGAGGTTTTTTCTGCTGCTTGAGCGCGTCAACAATTGAACCGCTGTCTACAGCGCTTTGCGCATGGGCCACCGCTGCGGCGCCAGCCAGAAAAACCAGTGAGGAAAGAACAGGTAGTCGCAAAAATTTCATTGTTCCCATGCCCATTGAAGTGCCTTCAGTCATTCAGTGACGAGCGTATCTGCAGGTTGCCGTTATGGCAACTGGCCCTGATCCTAAAGCAGCCAGCTTTGCCACAACGTGACAAACAGCACATCATGTCGTTGCGTCGGCGGTCCAAACAGCTACAGTTGTCATAGACCAAAATGCATGGATGGACGGCATGGCTTCACCCGGTTCCTGGGTTCTCTTCCTTGTTTGCCTGATCGCGGCCTTGCTTGCCGTGCCGGCAGCCAGTCACACCGGCGTTGAAACCACCTTTTCGCTTGCCTGCTCGTCTGCCGCCTTTGTTGGCATGGGCTTGTCACAGTTCATGGCGACCCGCGCAAAGCCGGTGGAACAGCTGTTTGGCGGCCTCGACAAGGTCTACGCCGCCCATCGCAAGCTCGGCATCGCCATTTTCGTGCTGATCCTGGCTCATTATTTCATTACCCCCAATTTCAAGGGACTGGCCCTGACAAGCAGCCTGAACGAACTGGCGGGTGAGATTGGGGAGTTCGCCTTTTATGCGCTCGTCACGCTGATCGTGATCAGCCTGGTATCGCGAATTCCAAAAACCCGAATCGAGCTGCCCTACCAGTTCTGGCGATTCACCCACCGGTTCATCGGCGTCGCGTTCATTCTGGTCGCATTACACATGAACTTCATCAAGCGACCTTTTGATTCGACTGCACTTTTGGCTGTTTACCTGAACATCTTTGCAGCGCTGGGCGTGCTCAGCTACCTGTACACGCAGTTCCTCGCGCCCATGCGCCGGCAGGCATACGAAGTGGCCGGTATCATGCCGCTGGATGGGGCAACGCTGATCCAGGCCAAGCCTCAGTCCAGGCCGGTCAGGATCAAGCCGGGTCAGTTCGCATTCATGCGCTCCACCCGCAAAGGACTGGGCGAGCCCCACCCCTTCACCGTTGCCGGCACCAAGGAGGACGGGTCCGTCCTGTTCGCCATCAAGCCACTGGGAGACTTCACATCCCGGCTGCGCAGTGATTTGCAGGTCGGCGACAAGCTGACCGTTGAAGGCGGTTATGGCAGCTTCGACTATACGCGCGGTCAAGACCGGCAAATCTGGCTGGCCGGCGGCATAGGCATTACGCCCTTCCTTGCCAAGGCTTCCGCAATGACGGCTCAGGAGACCCGCAACATTCACCTGGTCTATGCCGTCAGGGACAAGTCTGAAGCCGTCGGACTCAAGACATTGCAAAATGCGGCCGAGCGCGTTCCCGGCTTCTCTTTCACTTTGCACGAATCGGCCAATGGCGGCGGGCGGCTGGATGCTGAAAAACTGGCCGGATACGTACCGTTCGAGGCCAAGCAGGCCGAATTGTGGTTCTGCGGACCGCCGGGATTGCGATCGGCAATCGTGGCCGGCCTGAAAAAAATTGGAAAAGCCCCTTCCAAAGTGAAGTTCGAACAGTTTCAATTCCGCTAGGTAACTTTGGCCGGGGGGCAAACAGGACACTGAGCTTAAAGCAAGGCAGAACAACAATGATCAGGAAAACCCGACACATCTTCAAAACACTTGCAGCTGCAGTTGTCTGCATCCCTGCCCTGGCCGCAGGGCTGTCTGCGCAAGCCGAGGCGACACCGGCCACTTTTGAAGCCAGCGCCTTTGCCAACTACAAGCCTGACGTGACCAATGGCGAATACATGTTCAATGCCGCCGGTTGCGCCGCCTGTCATGCATCAACCAACGACCCCAAACTGCTGTCGGGTGGCATGGAAATGCGCTCCGCCATCGGCACGTTCAAGGTGCCGAACATTTCGGCCCATCCAAGCGGTATTGGCGGGTGGAGCAATGCGGAGTTTCTCAATGCCACGATGATTGGCATCGATCGCAACGGTGATCACCTCTATCCGGTGATGCCCTATGCCGCTTATGCCGGGATGAAGCCCGAGGATGTTCTCGACATAAAGGCGTACATCGAGACGTTGCCCCAGTCGGATGCGTCATCAGGCGAGCACGAGATCTCGTTTCCGTTCAACCAGCAGTTCGCCGTGTCGCTGTGGAAGCGGGCCAACTTCAATACCAAACCCTATCAGCCCGTAGAGCAAAGCCAGATGGAACGTGGCCGCTATCTGGTGGAGAACGTTGCCGGTTGTGCGCAATGCCACTCCGGCCGCACGGTTACGTTCGGCCTCGACCCGGAAAAATCCTATCAGGGTGAGAAAGGGCTGACGGGTGAATACGCCCCGCCCATCGACCGCGCCCGCATGGCCGGCCTCGCCTCTCCAGATGCGTTCACCAAGGGCGTGCTGGTTGACGGCAACAAGCTCAATGGCTCTCCGCTTGCCGCGGGTTCGATGCAGCGCATTTCGCAGGGCACGGCAAACCTGACAGAAGAAGACCGGGTGGCGATGTATGCTTACCTCGCCAACAAGGAGGTCAAGGCAGAACCACAGATCGCGGTTGCCTCGTGCGCGGCCGACACCGCCGCCGTCATGGCCGGCTCTCCGCAGCTGAGCGCGGCAGCCGACGAGTTCATCGGCAAGCACTGCCGGTCCTGCCACGGGCCTGGAGAGAGCGCGCAAGGCAGCTTCCCCGCAGGTGACCTCGCTTCGGTGGCATCAAACGTGGCGTTCGTGACACCGGGCCAGCCGGAAAAATCGCGGCTGTATACCTCTGTTACCAGTGGCCGCATGCCCTATGGCAAGAAGCCGACGGCAGATGAGACCGCCCAGCTGGCGGCCTGGATCACCTCGCTGGCTGAAACGCAATCGGCAGCTGCGCCCACAAGCAACAAGATGCCTGAGCGTGGCCGTCCGATCCGCTCCTATGCAGATGAAATCCAGCTCGCTTCAACGGACATCGGCAAGGTGGACGAACTGGACCGCAAGTACATCCGCTACTTCACCTATCGCCAGCAATACAACGCGGTGATGGGCTGCGAGACCGAAGACCAGTTTGCCGAGCGGATGCGCTACTACCAGGCAGCCTTCCGCAAGCTGCTCAACTCGCTGTCGTACGGCCCGACGCTGGTCAAGCCGGCTGCGGTTGAGGGCAGCAATGACACGCTTGTTCGTGTGGATCTGCGCGACCTCAAATGGACCGCCGAAGACTGGGACCGGATGATCTCGCACTATTTCTACGGCACCGCAGCGCATGACAACCCGGCGCTTGAAACGCTGGTGCGAGGCACCGGCACAGTTCTGCCCATCGTGCGCACGGACTGGTTCATGTCCAACGCATCGCGCCCACCGCTGTACAATGAGTTCCTGAAACTGCCGGACAACATCTATGACCTTGAGAGCAAGATGCTGCGGGTCGACGTGAACGAGAATATCCGCAATCTCAATGTCGTCCGAGCCGGCTTCGGACAGGGTGCATCTGGCGTGTCGGATCACAATCGCATGCTGGAGCGTCACGACCTGCCGCAGGGTGGCTATTACTGGGTATCCTACGATTTTGCCGGCGATACCGGACACCAGAACCTGAAGCGGTTCCCGCACGGTCCCGGAGCGCTAGGCAAGTTGCCGGCTGGCCTTGAGCCATTTGAGCATGATGGCGGTGAGATGATCTTTTCACTGCCAAACGGCATGCAGGGCTACTACCTGTCCACCGACAAGGGTGACAAGCTGGACGTGGGGCCGACTGCCATTGTGTCATTCCGCAGCCGCCCCATCGGCAAGGGCATCGAGATCACCAATGGCCGCTCGTGCTTTGACTGTCACACCAACGGTATCATCGCCAAGCGGGACGAGATCCGCCAGCACATCGAAACTTCTCCCCTGTTCTCGATCGAACAGCGCGATGTTCTGCTGAAGATGTACAAAACCCAGGAGGAACTAGACACCTATTACGAGAAGGACTTGCGCCGTTTCGTGTCTGCCCTCAACGAGATCGGCGCTGCCGAACAGGCTCCGGATGGAAGCTTCACGTCGCTGTCCGTGCCCGGCAAGGCGGCCGGCACCGAGCTGGTCACCTTCTACGCTGACCTCTACGAAGAGGACTTGAGCTTCGAGGCGGTCGCAGCAGAATTCGGCATGGAGCCGGAGCAGTTCACCAATGCAGCCCGCCGGCTGCGCGGTGATGCGCTGTCAATTGCCCAGGACTGGATTGCCCGGCTTGAAGGCGGCGTGAAAATTCCTCGCCATGAAGTTGAGCGCGAGTTTGCCCGCATGCTGGAACCGCTGACCGGCGTGGCCGCACTGGATTACAAGCCATCCACGACGCACACATCCAGCACCACCACGGCCAAGCCTGAGCAGGCTGCGTATCAGCCCAAGCTCGCCGTACAGACCTTTGCCGAGGACCGGCTGAAACTGGCCATCAAGGTCGCTTCAAGCTACGTGAAAGTGGGAGACAAGCTGAAATTCACCATTACCGCCAACAAGGACTGCGAATTGCAGCTTCTGTACGTGGAAAGCAGCGGCAAGGTGGAAGTCTTCCCCGATGCGTTCATTGGCGCGTCGACACTGACCGCCAATGTTGAGCGCCAAATTCCGCCCGAAGGCGTTGGCGACATCGTTTTCGATGAACCAGCCCAGAACGAAACCCTGATTGCCTTCTGCAAGCAGGGTGGGCTTGGCAAGGACCGCCTGACGGCAGAAGCCGCATTGAAACTCGCCACCACCAACAACCAGCCGGTGACGCGGGGCATCTCGTTCCAGTTGGCCGAAAAGGGCAAGAAGAACAAGGGCCAATCAGCAACCCAGATGGTCAGCTTCGAGGTGAAGAAGTAGCGACAGGCCCTAGAAGCCGCCAATCAGCCTGGCTTTTTGACTTTTCAAGCTTGCTGTTTGGCGGTTTACTCTAGGGCACACGGCGACAACAATGGCGGCAACGGCAATGGCATCGACACGCAATCTCCTATGTATTGCCCTGCTGGCATTGCTTGCGTTCACCTCGTCTGTGGCACATGCCCAGACGGAAGTGAGGGTTGCCCTTGTTATCGGCAACGGGGCCTACAGCCATGTCCCTGCCCTTCCCAACCCTCGCAACGATAGCCAGAAGATTGCCCAGAAGCTTACCGCTATCGGCTTTCAGGTAACCGAGCAGGAGAACCTCACCAACGAAGGGTTCCGCCGCGCACTTCGTGACTTTGCGCGCCTGGCCAAGAGAAAGGGTTTCAAGCATCAGCCAAGTGCAGCCTGGGTCGCCAGCAAGTCTCCGGAAACCGCAAGACAGATCTATCTCGGCATGGCAAGAGAGCTCAAACAGGCCGGTTTCAATGTGAACTTTGGTCCTGTAGTCGACATCAACCTCAATCCCGACAATCCAATCATTGGCAAACTGGGCCGCAGCTTCGGCAATAGCGATGCGAAAGTCATGACGTATGCCCGCGAGTTCATTGAGGCTCACTGGCAGCACGGCATTGTTACCTGCGCCAAACACTTTCCCGGACACGGCAGTGCCAGCGGAGACACACACAAGGTTGAGGCTCATATTGATGCCATCAACCGGAATCTGGAAACGCAGGTGTACCTCGATCTGGCGCAGAAAAAGTTGCTCGATTCAGTGATGGTGGCTCACCTGCTCACCAAGAACGAACGCAGCTTGCCTGCAACCCTTGACCCTGAACGCTACCAGTTTCTGCGCTCCATGGTGGGTTTCCAGGGCGTGGCTTTCTCCGATGACATGAACATGGAAGCAGTTCGCAAGCGCTTCAGTTTCGAGGATGGTCTGGTAATGACCGTCAACGCCGGTACTGACGTTGTCGTGCTCGGCAATGTGCTTCACTACGATCCGCAAATCGCGAAGAAGGCATTCGATATCCTGCTGGCTAGCGTCAAGGCGGGCAAGATCAAGAAGTCCCGTATCGAGGAAGCCTATCGCCGGATTATCAAGCTGAAGAATAAGTATCACTAATCAGCTGTCGTACATCTGCAAACCGCTGGGGCGCATCACGCCTCAAGGCTTCCAGTTCTCCAGCATCAGAACCTGGCCATCATTGTCATTGGTGAAGCGTGTTGCGTACAGCCGGTTGTCATTGGCATACAGCCCACGGATGTCGCCCCACGGCCCATCCAATGCGATTTCGCGAACAATGTTGCCGTTGGTGGCAGAAATCACATAGAGAGCCGGGCCGGACACAGCGAGAATGAAGCCGCTGGCCTTGGTGGTCTTGTAGACCATCTGTGGCACATCATGGCGCTTGATGAGCTTCGCTGTCGTGCTGTCGAGCACCAGAATGACGCCCTTCTTTGTGGTCTCGTCCCGGCCTGTCACGATGACGTATTTCTCGGTCACCTCGACGCTGTTGGCAAATGTGTTCTTCACGCCGCCATAGGCAAAACGCGACATGTCCGCCCCGCTCAGCGCCAGCACGAGGCCGTTGCCGAAAACAGTCCAGATCAGCGGCGCTTCATACTTTCCGGCAGCGGCTACAGTGAATTCGCGGTTGTTGCCCGCATAGTCCTGATCCTTGCGCAGGATGCGAAATGTCTCGGTCTTGCCGGAGCGCATATTGAAGCGCACGAACTGGATTGATCCGGATGAGCCCTCGGGCCAGGTCAGTATCCAGATGTTGTCACCATGCCGCGTCATGCGGTCTGGATAACCTTTAAGCTTGAGCACACGCTTGCCCTTGCCGGACTTGTACTGCGCCCACAACGCCCGGTCCGTGTGAACGAGGGAGTACACCGTCCCATCGGGACCGGTGATCATGCCGACCGGCAAGCGGCCCACCTTGACCCGGTTGAGCAGCTTGCCACTGTCCGGGTCCAGCCTGGCAATGGTGCGCCTGCCACTTTCTGCCACCCACAAGCCGTTGGCGCCCAGCGTAATGCCCTCAGGCCAGCGGCCAATACCGAAGGCGGCCACGCTGCGTGTCAGTTTTTCCGGCGGACGGGCGGCTTCTGTCTGCTGCTGTTGATCTGTATCCAC
>JAWVYF010000119.1:0-8641 GCA_033722845.1 Anderseniella sp.
ATTCCAGCAGCATCTCCAGCACTTCCGCCTGTGCATCAGCCGTGTCCGGTTCGGCCCGGAACACCGCCTCGTGCTGCCCGGCGAACAGCTGCACCTTCTTGCGCACCTGGTCTGCAAGGTGATTGTCCGGCACGATCCAGTTGCCCGGATCAAATGCCTTCAGCCCAACCGTGAACGGCCGCGGCAACCGGTCCGGGTTCAGGGCGGAATGGGGTGATTGCACTGTCATGCGGCCACCATGTCGATCAGGCGTCCTCCACCTTTTCGAGCTCGTCGATGAACCCTTCGATCATCGCCAAACCCTTGTGCCAGAACGCCGGGTCGCTGGCATCCAGCCCGAACGGCTTGAGCAGTTCCGAGTGGTGCTTGGTGCCCCCGGCCTTGAGCATCTCGAAATACTTCTGCTGGAACCCGTCTTCTGCTTCCAGGTAGCGCGCATACAGCGAGTTCACCAGGCAGTCGCCAAACGCATAGGCGTACACATAAAACGGCGAATGGATGAAATGCGGGATGTACGCCCAGAACGTCTCGTATCCGGGGCCGAACTGTATCGCCTCGCCCAGCGCCTCTTCCTGCGTCCTGATCCACAGCTCACCGATCTGGTCGGCGGTCAGTTCACCTTCCCGTCGCGCCGAGTGTACCTCGCGCTCGAACTGATAGAACGCGATCTGGCGCACCACGGTGTTGAGCATGTCCTCCACCTTGCCGGCCAGCAACACCTTGCGCTTCTTGGCATCCGTCGTCTGCTTCAGCAGGGACTGGAAGGTCAGCATCTCGCCAAACACTGATGCCGTTTCAGCCAGTGTCAGTGGCGTCGATGCCATCAGCGCGCCCTGTTCTGCAGCCAGCACCTGGTGCACACCGTGGCCCAGCTCGTGCGCCAGCGTCATCACGTCTCGCGTCTTGCCCTGGTAGTTGAGCATCACGTAGGGGTGCGCCGAAGGCACCGTCGGATGCGCAAACGCGCCGGACGACTTGCCCGGCCTGACAGGCGCATCAATCCAGCGTTCGTCAAAAAAGCGCCGCGCAATGTTAGCCATCTCTGGCGCAAAACCCGCGTAGGCATCCAGCACCATCGTTTGTGCCCTGTCCCACGGCACCTTGCTGTCATCCTGGTCCGGCAACGGCGCATTGCGGTCCCAGTGCATCATCTTGTCGAGGCCAAGCCAGCCCGCCTTCATCTTGTAATAGCGGTGCGACAGCTTCGGATACGACTCGCGCACCGCACTCACCAGCGCATCAACCACCGGGCCTTCCACCCGGTTGGCCAGGTGGCGCGACGCCGCCACATCATCGAAGCCGCGCCAGCGATCAGAGATTTCCTTGTCCTTGGCGAGCGTGTTGGTAATGGTCGAAAACAGCGAAATGTTCTTTGCGAAAACCTGCGCCAACGCAGCCGATGCCGTCTCGCGTTTCGCCCGGTCTTTGGACAGCAACAGGTTCAGGGTCGGCTCCAGCGACAGCTCTTCGCCGTCCACCTCGAATTTCAGCCCTGCCATGGTTTCATCGAACAGCCGGTTCCACGCACCGGCCGCCGTCACTGACTTCTCATGGAACAGCTGCTCGACCCGGTCTTCCAGCTGATACGGCTTTTCCTTGCGCAGGTCATCAATCCACGGCCGGTAGTGAGCTAATGCCGGCGATGCGTCCATCGCGGCTGTCAGTGCCGCCTCCTCCAGCCTGTTGAACTCCAGCTCGAAGAACACCAGCCCCGTGGTGACCGCCGTCAGCTTCTGCGACACGTCACCATAGAATTTTTGCCGTGCCGGGTCGGTGGTGTTGCCCACGTAATAGAGCATCATGAACGAGCCGATCCGGCCGAACAGGTCAGACAGCCCTTCATAATCACGGATCACCGCCGCCAGCTTGTCGCCGCCCTTGCCACCGTCAAGCAACTGCTCCAGCTTGCCCTGGTAGTCGGCGGCAAAGCGCGCAGCTTCCGCCTCCGCCTTCTTCAGATCCGCCTTGAAGCCCTCGCTGTCCGGCCCGTCGTACAGGTCTGCAAGGTTCCATTCCGGCAGGTTGCCCAGCTCTCGATCTGCGCTACTGCGGGTGGTCTGCTCGGCAGCAGCACGAAAACCATCGGCAAAAAAATTGCTTCTCAGCATGAAAATCTCCGGTTCGGATCAATCGGTTCACTCAGGTGGTTTTGCAACATATGACCGCTGTACTGCGGCCAAACAAGCCAAACGGGCGATGATTTCCGGAAAATCAGCGACCTGTTTCAATCTGGCGCATTTTAAGCACGCCTTTACCAATAGCTGTCATGGTTGTCCTCAAGAACATGACCCCTTGCCGCTGTCCGAACCCGGGGCAACGGCGGGTGTCTGCAGGAAAGTTGTCGCAGGCGGCAGAAAAAGAAGCCAGAGAGAGCATGCCACACAAGATTCTCATCGTAGAAGATGATCCGGCCCAGCGCCGCATCCTGGAAGAACTCGTAAAGCGTTTCGGCTTTGATGCCCTGAGCGCAGAAAGCGCCAGCCACGGTCTTGATCTGCTGGAGGCAAACCGCTCAAAGCCGGTTGACCTGATCATCCTCGATCTTGTGATGCCCGAAATCGACGGACTTGAGTTTCTCGAACGCCTGTCCGCCTACCGCGCTACCGTGCCCGTCATCGTGCAGACCGCACAAGGCTCCATCGAAACCGTGGTGAAGGCCATGCGTGCCGGTGCGGACGACTTTGTGGTCAAGCCGGTCAACTCGGAACGCCTGAAAGTAGCGATTCAAAACCTGCTCAAGGTGAACGCGCTTACAGAAGAGGTGAAGCGCCTCAACCAGAAGGTATCGGGCGCGATGTCGTTCGACGACCTCATCATTGCGTCACCGGCCATGAGCAACCTCGTTAAGCTCGGCAAGCGGGCCGCCCAGTCCAATATTCCGGTGCTTATCGAAGGCGAAAGCGGCGTCGGCAAGGAGATGGTCGCCCGCGCCATTCAGGGCGAAAGCGAACGCCGTGGCAAACCGTTTGTCGCTGTAAACTGCGGTGCGTTGCCTGAAAACCTCGTGGAAAGCGTGCTGTTCGGCCACGAGAAGGGATCCTTCACCGGAGCCGTTGGCAAGCACATCGGCAAGTTCCAGGAAGCCGATGGCGGCACCCTCTTCCTCGATGAAGTTGCCGAGTTGCCGCTCGACATCCAGGTCAAGCTGCTGCGTGCCCTGCAGGAAGGTGAAATCGACCCCGTCGGCTCGCGCAAACCGGTCAAGGTCGACATCCGCCTGATCTCGGCCACCAACCGGAACATGATCGAGATGGTCAAGCGGGGCGAGTTCCGTGAAGACCTTTACTATCGACTCAATGTCTTCCCCGTCATGGCGCCGCCGCTGCGTGAGCGTATCGACGATATCGCACCGTTGACCCAGCACTTCATCACCCGCTTTGCAGCCGAGGAAGGCCGCCGGATTGCCGGTATCGACCCTCAGGCACTGGAACTGCTCAAGGCCTATGCCTGGCCGGGCAACGTCCGCCAGCTCGAAAATACCGTGTTCCGCGCAACCGTCATGTGCGAAGGCGAAAAACTTACCGTGGCCGATTTCCCGCAAATCGCCGCCCTGGTGGACGGGTTCGACATAGAGGTGCCTGCAGCACCTGCTGCAGCAGCACCGGCACCGGCAGCGACCGGCGCAAACGCCATCATCACCGGCAATACCGGCACCCCGGGCACTGAAGGCACCAGCACCGGCAACGGCATGATCGGCGATGGCATGGCCTATGGCATTCCGGCCGTTACGGAAGGCGGTCATATCCGGACACTGGAAGAGATCGAGGCCGACATGATTCGTCTCGCGCTGACCCGGTATCGCGGCCAGATGTCCGAAGTTGCCCGCAAACTGGGCATCGGAAGATCGACCCTGTATCGCAAAATGCGCGACTTGGGGCTCGAAGCTCGCGGATAATTGAACTTTTTCGGCCCCTTGCCCCTCACACAACTGTTGCGTACAGCGTCCGGCTATGGCTTTAGTCGGACGCGAATATTGTAGAGGTTTGGATCAGGTCATGTTGTCCCGTATCAGTTTGCTGCTGCTCGCTTCGTGCATTGCCGTTCCGGCAACGTTTGCCACTGCGTCAGCCGAGTCGATTGTGACACAGCGCAAGAAGTTCAACTTCTCGAACCGCAGCTTCGGCAGCGACGACGGCTTCTGGTCGCAGCGCCAGCGCCGCCAGCAGCGCGTCCGGCGCAACAACAGGTCATTCGACTTCTTCAACCGCAATCGCGGCTTCTTCACCACGTCCGATGACGAACTCGAATTCGACCGGGAGGTCAACGAGCGCAGGCGCAACCGGGTCCGCGTAAGCGTTGACGACGGTCCCGATGCTGCCTCCACCGGTGAGCAGTATCATTCCTACAAGGCAGACAGCCTGACGCGCGTTATCAAGGCCGACCTCAAGCAGCCGCGCCCGCAAGGTCCGGTGTTTGCCGCAGCCGCCGGCGCCACTGTCGACGTATCCGACCAGCTCGACGCCATCGAATTGACCGACCCGGTCGCACAAGCCACCTTCGAAACGCTGAAATCAGGCGTGGACGGGGTCAGACTTTACGCTGACCAGCTTGATGCTCTGGCGAGCCTTTATGCCAAACGGGCCTATTCTCCGCTCTGGATCGAGGACGGCAAGCCTTCAGCCAAGGCCGAGGCGGTGGTCAAGCTGCTGCTCAACGCCAGTCAGGAAGGTCTCGATCCCGGCCATTACGCCCTGCCGGTCCTTGCCAATGCCGGTGGGTTGTCCGGTCTCGGCAGCGATCCGAAGTCCCTTGCAAGGTTCGAACTCGAACTGACTGCCAGGGCCATGCTCTATGCCCATCACGCATCGGGCGGTCTGGTGACGCCGAACAGGATTTCCGGCTATCACGATCTGAAGCCGCCGCACGTGGGCGCAAAGGACACCGCCATGTCGCTGGCCTCGCACCCGGAGCCGGCGACCTGGCTGATGGGTCTGCACCCCGCGCTGCCGGCCTACGCGGCCATGAAGGCCGAGTTGATCAAGCTCGGTGCGTCTGAGCGCGATATTGAGCAGATCGTGGTGCCCGAGGGTGCCCTGCTCAAGTTGGGCGTAACCGATGCGCGTGTACCCATCCTGCGCAAGCGCTTGAAGCAGCTCAACTTTATCAAGAACAAGGACGAGCTCGCCAACTCCAGCCAGGTCGAGAGCGATGCGCCCCTGTTCGGGTCGCAGGCCGCCGTGCTCGCCGCGGAGACCGAATCCGAGACCATGACCGAGGCAGACGTGGCAGCGCTGAAGGCATTTCAGCGCTCCGCCGGGCTGTCGGCCGATGGTATGGCCGGAAGCCGCACCATTGCCGCGCTCAATGGCAAGACCGAGGTCAATCGCGCCGAACAGTTGGCCCTCAACATGGAACGCTTGCGCTGGCTGCCGCGCAATCTCGGGTCCCGCTATGTGTTCGTGAACCAGCCGGCCTTCGAAATGAAGATCATGAACGGCAACGACATCGAGTGGAAAACCCGTGTCGTGGTCGGCAAGCAGACCAACCAGACCTATTTCTTCTCCGATGAGATGGAGCGCGTCGAGTTCAATCCCTACTGGGGCATCCCGCAATCCATCATCAGGTCCAAGTACCTGCCCAAACTGCGCGCCAACCCGGGTTATTTCGAGCAGCGCGGCTATGAGGTGATCAGTGCAAGCGGCCGCAAGATCTCCGGCCACAACGTGGATTGGTGGAACTACAGCGGCGTCGGCGTCCGCCAGAAGCCGGGCCCGCGCAACGCGTTGGGCGAAGTCAAGTTCATGTTCCCCAACCGGCATGCCATTTATCTGCACGACACGCCGCAAAAGTCGCTGTTCGAGCGCGACTCACGTGCCTTCAGCCATGGCTGCGTACGTGTGCAGAACCCGCGTGACCTGGCCACCCACATTCTTGGCTGGTCCGAGCAGAAGGTCGCGGCAACCATTGCCTCTGGCGAGCATACGCCTGTGAAAATGTCGAAGAAGCTGCCTGTCCATCTCACCTACTTCACGGCATGGACCGACGAGAACGGAAATCTTGCTTACTTCCCGGACGTTTACAAGCGTGACAGCTATCTGGCAAAGGCACTGAGCGCCGAAAAGAAGGTGCTTGGCGAGGCCCTTTGACACAGATCAGGGCGGCGCGATTAAACTCGTATTAAGCATGATGTGTCACTGTGGGCTTGTGAGTGTGAACACTGCCCCATAGCGGCCTTATTCTTGTGGTCTTTCACACACTTGTGTATTAGGTTTGCAAGTATCTGCTTAGGGGTAGATCAGTAGGGGATGCGGGGCGCTTGCTCCGTTCGACAGTTTATGAAGTGCAGGGAAACCTGGCTCACCCGTGTTTCGGGTGTGGCCTCCCAGGTCAAACATGGTTTGCTTGGCGGCGGCATCGCGTGTGCCCTCGGCGCCAGCCTTCTGGTGTCAGCATCCGCCTCGGCATCGGCTGAAGAGCGCACCTTGTCGATGTATTTCACCCACACCAAGGAATCGCTGACCGTTACCTACAAGCGCAACGGCCGGTACGACCCTGCAGCGATCAAGAAGATCAACTGGTTCCTGCGCGACTGGCGCCGCAACGAACCCACCAAGATGTCTCTGGAGACGGTCGACCTGCTGTGGGAACTGCATGCCGACCTCGGCTCCAAGAAGCCGGTCCACATCATTTCCGGCTATCGCAGCCCGCGCACCAACGCCATGCTCAAGCGCATTGGCCGCAAGGTGGCCCGCAAGTCGCAGCACATGCGCGGCAATGCCATCGACTTCTATTTCCCCGATGTGCCGGTTGAGAAGATCATGGGCTCGGCCCTGGTCCGCAAGGTAGGCGGCGTCGGCTACTATCCTCGCTCCGGCAAGTACGGCTTCGTCCACATCGACAACGGCAACGTGCGCCACTGGCCGCGCATGAGCTCGTCGCGCTATGCCAGCATCTCGCGCAAGTACGCCGGCACCGTGAATGCCCGCCGTGGTGGCGTTGGCAACACCCTGCTTGCCGCTGCCCGGACGAAAAACAACTCCAGCGAGCCGCGCCAGGTCGCCGAGGCCCAGCCGCCAAAGCAGTCCGGCCCGATCGACCTGATCCAGGCCAACATGGCAGACGCCGTTCTGGCCGCCATGTCCAAGTCCACCCCGCCATCGCCGGTTGACACGGCCTCTGCCGCAGCGTCGCAACAGGCGCAGGCCCGTTCCATCGTACCCAAGCCGCGTCCCAAGCCAATCGAGGTTCTCATGCTGGCAGCTGCCAACATGAAGATCGAGCCGGCCGCTGCACCGGTACCGACCAATCAGAACTTCAATGCAGGCAGCGGCACCACCTCGCCGGTGCGCGGCAATCTCGGCCCGACCACCATCGCCAGCCTCGGCTACGAAGACCGCTCCGCCCTGCTGGCCAGCAACACCACGGCCAAGGGCAGCCTGAACAGCGCAGGCCAGGAACCGGCAGAGCTTCGTCCACTGTCCGTGACCTACGCAAACACCTCCTCGCTGAACGACCTGTTCACCAATACCGACCAGGTCGCACGCCGCGATGGTGCACCGCAGCCGTTCGTTCGTGACGAGTCCAACCAGATCCCGGCTCTCGACAACGAAGAGAAATCCGCCCTGTCCCGTCTGATTGCAGCCTTCACCGTCTCTGACGAGGAAGAAGGCGCCGAGCCCGCCACCATGGGCGTCAACCGTTCAGCCAAGGGCGACAGCCAGGTCGTCAACCGCAACGGCAAGGGCAATTTCCAGGCCGCACCGGCCCAGTGGAAACAGTCTGACGCCCGCGCAACCGAGATCCTGAAAGTCGTCGAAGCGCCGCTGACCTTCGGCAATCAGTAACAGCCTCAGGCCACATCTTGTCATTCAGCGGCTCTCGCCACGCCGGCGGGAGCCGTTTTCTTTTGGGCGCGAAAAGGGCTGTACAAATCGCAACAAGCATAGCGCAGTCACTTCAATTGACTTAACGGAAGATTATCTCGTATCGTGAGCATCAACGCCTCGCAGGAAAGTTGAAAATGCTGCGCTTACGACTAATAGCTCTTCCCCTCGCCTTTTGCTTGCCGGGTCCGGCAGCCATGGCAGATGACTTCACCACCATGTTTCCAGAGCCTGCACCTTCCGAAGTAATCGATACGCTAACGTTGTGGGCGACGCATTACCGCGTACACACCGCTGCCCACGATCCAGCTGGGATCGCGCTAGTGGACAAGAATAACTTGGCACTTGGGCCAAAGCTCACGCGAAGGGATTTCTGTGAGGCTGCCATGCAGGGCACCGTAACCGTTAGCAACGACACTGGAACTGCAACCTACAACAGCTACAACGCCGGACGGCGACAACTGGCAGACTGCGTGCCGTTCTATGCGCGCGCCATCCGCCTTGACCGTATAAAGCGCTCCGTTGTAGAGCGGCTTGGCCGCATGCGCTTCTTCAGAACAAGCGCCGAGTATGGTCACGGCGTCAAGAGCTGGCATCTGCGCCCTTTCCGCACCATAGCCGTGGACAGTTCAGGCCACCCCATTCCCTACCGCAGTGTGGTCTACATTCCAAACGTACGCGGTCTTCAGGTGACTCTGCCGAACGGCCAGAACATCACTCACGATGGCTATTTCTTCGCAGCCGACACCGGCGCAAATATCAAGACCAACCACATTAACATTTTCGGCGGCGTCAGCACAGCAAACCCGTTTCCAGGC
>JAWVYF010000120.1:0-8622 GCA_033722845.1 Anderseniella sp.
ACTCGATGCCGTGACGGCGCAGATTCGAGATCCGGGCATCGCGAAACCGGGAAGGCAGGTTGGTCAGCATCACGATATCGCCGTGGGTGCTGAGCTTTTCCAGCGCGGAGGCTGCCCCGTCTATCATTTCCAATCGCGCGGTTTCTTCCTCGAAGAACGACATCAGCGCAGGACCAATCTTGTCTTCTGCCAGGGGCTCGTTGCCGGATTTGTGCCGGATGTTGCCGTTGAGCGCGAAGCTGGCCGGATCAAGCCACAAGCCATTGCGATCGAGCCAGTTCTCCAGACCGCGCAAAAAGTGCACCACGACTTCATCAACATCGCACAGAAGCAGTGGACGATGCGGATCGAGATCGAGCTGCAGTATCTGCTCGCGCGTGCTGGTATCAACCTGATCAAGTGCCATCAAAGGGCTCCGGTCGAGGCAGGCTTCTGCAGCGTGGCAAGTGCTTGCATGGGCTCGCGCGGCTGCAGATTCGCCATCTCGCAGAAGGCGAGCAGCAGCGATTCGTCCTGACAGACGTAGTCCAGAAGCCCCGCCAGGCCATCGCGGGTCTGCAGTGCCTGGGCCAGACTGCTTGGGTCCAAACCGGTGACGCCCATGAGGCGTTCAAGCTGCTCTGGAGAATTGCCTACAAATTCAAACGCTTGCAGCGCGATTGTTTCGGCTTGTTCAAACTGATTCATAAAATTCGATCCGATGCGGTGGCGCTGCCTTAAACCAGTTTAAGTAGCAACCGTTTCGTGGCGTAAACCTTAAGGTTGGCGTAACTTTCTTGCGACACATTGGGGCTGCATTCTGGGGAGAGCGCGATCTACACTAGCACGCCAATCCCGCGTCGAGAATACAGCCGCCGGGCAACCGGCTCGGTGTATTGATTGGAAAACAGGGTTCTGCAACGCATGGCGCAGACTTCAGGACAACCGGACGCTGCAGCGGTCAAGACGGTTCTGATTGTTGAGGACAACGAACTCAACATGAAGCTGTTCAACGACCTGCTTGAGGCGCATGGCTATCGTGTGTTGCAGACACGCGAAGGCCTGTCCGCGCTTGACATTGCCCGCCAGCACAAGCCGGACCTGATCCTGATGGACATCCAGTTGCCGGAAGTCTCCGGCATCGAAGTCACCAAGTGGCTCAAGGAAGACGAAGAGCTGCGCTCGATCCCGGTGGTGGCGGTTACCGCATTTGCCATGAAGGGTGATGAGCAGAAAATCCGGGAAGGTGGTTGCGAGGCATACATCTCGAAGCCCATCTCGGTGGCTTCGTTCATGGCGACCATCAATGGGTTCTTTGAGGTGTAGTCATGACTGCACGCGTCCTCGTCGTAGATGACATTCTCGCAAACGTGCGCCTGCTGGAAGCAAAGCTGACCAGCGAGTACTTCGAGGTCTGCACTGCGATGAATGGAGCAGACGCGCTTGAGGCCGTGGAGACCTTCAAACCTGACATCATCCTGCTGGACGTGATGATGCCCGGTATCGACGGCATCGAGGTCTGCCGGCGTATCAAGACCAATCCGAAATCCCAGTTCATTCCGGTCATCATGGTTACCGCACTGGACCAGGTCGAAGACCGGGTGCGCGGCCTTGAAGCGGGCGCGGATGATTTCGTTACAAAACCGGTCAATGACGCGGCACTGTTCTGCCGCTTGAAGAGCCTCGTGCGGCTGAAAATGCTCATCGATGAATTGCGTGGCCGCAATGATGAGCAGCTGGGCGGCGATCAGGATCAAACGCCGGTCGATCTGTCTCACGAAGAAACGGGCGCCAACATCGTGGTGGTCGACAATCGCGGCATCATTGCTGACCGCATCACAGACTCGCTAGGAGGCAGCCATACGCTGCTGCCGGTCACTGAACCGGCCGATGTCATTCCGCTGGCGCAGGAAAAGGAAATCGACCTTTTCATCGTCAGCTTCGACCTGCTGGACCATGACAGTCTGCGGCTTTGCTCACAGTTGCGATCATTCGAGCGCACCCGGCAAATCCCGATTCTGGTGGTGTCTGATCCAGAAGACCAGTCGCGCCTCATGCGCGCACTGGACATGGGCGTGAACGACTATTTGCACCGGCCACTGGACAAGCTTGAACTGAAAGCCCGGGTGAATACCCAGATCAAGCGCAAGCGCTATACAGACCGGCTGCGGTACAACGTGACGCGTTCGATGGAGCTCGCCGTCACAGATCCGCTCACCGGCTTGTACAACCGCCGCCACATGGACAAGCAACTTGAGATTCATGTTGCCAATGCGGCAGCCCGCGGCAAGCCCGTCAGCCTGCTTACCGTGGACGTCGACTTCTTCAAGCCGATCAATGACACGCATGGCCATGACGTGGGCGATCGCGTACTGCAGGAGCTTGCTGTACGGCTGAAGGCCCAGGTGCGGGCCATTGATCTGTGCTGCCGCATGGGGGGCGAAGAGTTCGTCGTCATCCTGCCTGAAACAGACTTGCAGGTTGGCTTTTCGGTGGCTGAGCGTCTGCGCCGCAACATTGCCGGCAAGCCGTTCAATGCGGGAGCCAAGCAGGGTCCGCTGTCCATTACCGTTTCGATCGGTGTGGCGGCATATGAATCTGCTGCTGACACGCCGGCAAGCATTCTCAAACGGGCCGATGAGGCGCTGTACGAGGCCAAGCGTGCAGGGCGCAACAGAGTGGTCTCCGACGCCGCCTGAGTGCTTGGCGCAAGCCTGCAGCACCCACTGTAAGACCGCTGAGCCGTTTACCTTAACAGCTTACGATATATGGCGAATTTACCGCGTGGCCGCGCGTGTCCAATTGGAATTTAGCTAAAATTGGAATAAAGTTTTTCCAGTTCAGATCAGGCGGCAGGCGGTTCATCTCTCTCCTTTATCGCCGAGCCTCCGATCAGGACTCAGTGCCGGCGCTCTCTCCAAAATATGCCGGCCACACAGTTTGCCCCGAGGCTTTTCAGGTCCGCCGCATCTCCTGAAACCCGGGGTTTGGCCGGTCCGGACTGGTTCGAAAGGCCTCTTCGTTCCAGACCCCGGGCCGGCCACCCATTCTCCCGACAGGACTCGCCCGGCCTAGTGCCAAACAAAAGACGCCAGCGTCCGGGGACACTGGCGCCTGAAGCTTTTGCAGATCGCTCGGGTTGTGGGCGGAGACCCTGACCTTACTTGATCTTGGTTTCCTTGAATTCCACGTGCTTCTTGGCAACCGGGTCGTACTTGCGGAACGACAGCTTCTCGGTCTGGGTGCGCGAGTTCTTCTTGGTGACGTAGAAATAGCCGGTGTCTGCGGTGGACAGCAGCTTGATCTTGATGGTTGTAGCCTTGGCCATGTCTGGACCCTTCTTCAAATCTGACCGGAGCGGCGCTGATTGAAGAAAGCGCAAAGCCGGAACAGCAAAATCTGGAAAAATGTTCGCGCGCGGTATCGCCCAAGCTCACTGCATTGTCAAGGTGTGACGACCCTTGTCAGAGTGTGGCGTATTGCCAGCTCTTGCCGCGCATGTACTGGAAGGTGCAGTCAGGCTGGCAAGTCAGCGCATCCTCGCGGTCGAGCAGGGCTTCCAGCCGGTTCAGAATCTGGCCGGTTATCCACGGCAGGTCGAGATTGCGTGCCTCGTCGAGCGATACCCAGTGTGGTGTCAGAAGCTCGTCGGTTTCAGGCGCGATGGGCGCGTCCGGGTTCGCAATAACGCTTGCATCGGCCACGAAGAACCGCGTGTCGAAGCGCCGTGGGCGCCCAGGCGGCGTGATGGCGCGGGCCAGCAGCCGCAAACGATTGAGATCCGGGCTGTAGCCGGTCTTGTGGAACTGCTGCCACGCAGCGGCCTTTGTCGGCGCCGGTGTAGCGGGCGAGCCGATGACATAACCGACCTCTTCAAAGGTTTCGCGCACCGCGGCCATGGCCAGACCTTGTGCACGCGCCCGCGATGGCTTGCCGCGCATGTACGCAAGCAGCTTGCCGGTCACGTCCTCGTCTAGCGGTGTATTGGGTTGCACGCGCGTGTCGGCCAGGTCGACGCGGCCACCGGGAAACACATACTTGCCAGGCATGAACTTGTGCGCTTCATGCCGTTTGCCCATGAGAACGCGCGGCGTGCCGGAGCGTGAGTCGACCAGGATAAGCGTAGCGGCGTCCTTTGGCCGGAGCGCTTTCGGACGTGTTTTGGAATCGGAAATTGTCATGAGCGTCACGTTAGTTGGACGTTCGATGCGCCACAACCTCTGTCAGCGCTCTTCATTATCCAGGTGGGTTCGGTCTGACGCCTCGCCGCTGTCATCGCCGAAGCCGTGCATGCCCATGTTCCACTGCACCGCAATGATGGCGCCTTTCACCACAGGAAGCAGCCACAGCGACAATACGCCTGCCATCGGGCCCCACAGGGCAAGGTGCACCCACCACGCTGGCTGCCAGTTCACCTCAACCAGAAACACCAGCGGGATCAGCAGGTGGCCAACGATGAACATGGTGAAGTAGGGCGGCGCGTCATCGGCTTGCTGGTGGTGAAGCTCCAGGTCACACGAGGCACACTGGTCGTCCACCTTCAGGTAGGCACGGTACAGCTTGCCAGTGCCACAGCGCGGGCAACGGCAGCGCAGGCCATTGAGCATGGCTTTCCAAACGCTGCCACGACCATTTTCGTGGCTGCTCTCAAAGTCGATAGTGACCGAGCGATCATTTGATTCCAGCGTCATGACACCGATTCATAATCGCTGCGCGAGACGCCTGTTAAGTCGCACACCGGTCGCGCGTCAGGATGCCACAGAGTTTTGTTCCACTTGGTGGAAACAGCGTCTCGTGCCTGGGTCAGCGCTTGTTCTTGCGGCGCGGTTTCGGCTGCGGTTTGGCACCGGGGCGTGGTCTTGCGGGCTTGCCGGGGCGGCGTCTGGTGTTTGTGCGCGGCACTGGTTTGCCCTTTTTGCCCTCGCTCAACATCTCGAACCGCAGGCCGCCGGCAATGGGGGTCACTTCAGCCAGCCGCACGTCGACCAGGTCTCCCAGCTGGAAGGTTTCACCAGTACGTTCACCTACCATCGACATGGAGGCCTCGTCGTGAACGAAATAGTCGTCGCCCAGCGTCCGGGCCGGAATGAACCCGTCCGCGCCAGACTGTTCGAGCGTGACGAACAATCCTGCCTGCACCATGCCGGTAATGCGGCCCACGAAGTCGGCCCCCACCTGGCCACGCAGGAAGTGGGCGATCAACCGGTCGGTGGTTTCGCGCTCGGCCACCATTGCGCGGCGTTCCGCCAGGCAGAGCAGCCCTGCCGTTTCCTCAAGGTTGTCGATGTCGAACTGGCTCAGCCCCTCGTCGCCGAGATTCAGTGCAGAGATCAGCGCGCGGTGGACAATCAGGTCCGCATACCGGCGGATGGGCGAGGTGAAATGCGCATAGCGGCGCAAGTTGAGGCCAAAGTGCCCATGGTTCTCCGGCGTATAGATGGCCTGCGACTGGGTACGCAGGACGGTTTGTGACACGAGCTCTTCGTTCGGCCCGCCACGCACCTTGGCAAGGATCGAGTTGAAATGCTGCGGCTTCATCACCTGGCCCTTGGGCACGGACATGTCCAGCGTGGCCAGAAACTCGGCCAGCGCATCGACCTTCTCGGGCGAAGGCGCATCGTGAACGCGGAACAGAAGCGGTGACTTTCTGGCCTCCAGCGTTTCAGCCGCAGACACGTTGGCCTGGATCATGAACTCTTCGATCAGCTTGTGCGCATCCAGCCGGATCGGGGTTATAACCCGTTCAATCTCGCCATCATCGCTGAGTATCAGCTTGCGCTCCGGCAAGTCGAGTTCAAGCGGCTCACGCCTGTCGCGCGCCGTCTTGAGCGCCTTGTAGGCCGCCCATAGCGGTTTCAGCACCGGCTCCAGCAACGGGCCTGTGACATCATCAGGATTGCCGTCGATTGCGGCTTGCGCCTGGGCATAGGCCAGCTTGGCGGCAGAGCGCATCCATATCCGGTCGAAGCGATGGCCCGTCTTGCGGCCTTGCTTGTCAAAGGTCATGAAGCAGGCAAACGCCGGACGGTCCTCATTGCCGCGCAGCGAGCACAGGTCGGTAGACAGCCGTTCCGGCAACATGGGAACAACCCGGTCGGGGAAATAGACCGAATTGCCGCGCAGCCTTGCCTCTCGGTCGAGCGGTGTGCCAGGGCGCACGTAGGCCGCCACATCGGCAATCGCGACCACAACCTTGAAACCGCCGGCGTTCTTCGGATCATCGTCCGGTGCGGCCCACACGGCGTCGTCATGGTCGCGGGCATCAGGCGGGTCGATGGTGACAAGCGGCACGGAGCGCATGTCGGTGCGCCCCTTGGGTGGCTTCAGCTCTTCGAGCTGCTCAGCCGCCTTAATGACTTCCTTGGGAAACTCGTCGGGAATACCGTGCTGGTGGATGGCGATCAGCGAAACATTGCGCTGGTCATCAGACTTGCCCAACCGTTCCACGACACGGGCCTGCGCATAACCACGACCGCGCTGGCGGGTGATCTCGGCCCGCACCAGATCACCACTTCTGGCATCGCCTTCGTCGCCGCGAGGCACGTCAAAGCCCTGCTTGTCCTTGCGGTTGGCCGACACGATTTGACCGCCGCCGCGGGGCAGGGCGGTGAACACGCCGACCACCGTGCCGCTTGGGCCTTTGAGCTGCTTGATGATGCGTGCTTCATAAGGATAGGTCTTGTCGCCGGTGGAGCTGACCCGTGCCAGGATGGTGTCGCCAGCGCCAAGAGCCGGGGTCTCGCCGCCACGGGCGCGCCGTACCGGCTTCCTGGACAGCACAAGAATTTTCGGTGGTTGCGATCCGTGATCCATCCACTCGGCTGGTTCGGCAAACAACTCGCCATCGCTGTCCACGCCCACGACACGCAGAACAGTGACCGGTGGCAGGCCGGTCGCATCCGACAAGCGCTTGCGGCGCGAGGCAATAAGGCCGTCATCAGCCATCTTGCGCAGGATCTTCTTCAGCTCAATCCGGTCTGCACCCTTGACGCCGAATGCCCGCGCAATCTCCCGCTTGCCGGTCTTGGCATCTGCGGTCTTGAGGAACTCGAGAATCTCTTCTGGCGACGGCAAGCCGCGGGATCGTGCCATTTACTCCGCAGCCTTGCTGGCGGCCTTCTTGGCGGGCTTCTTCTTGGCCGCTTTCTTCTTCGCTGGTTTCTTTTTCGCCTTGCTGCCGGCCTTGGCTGCGATCAGCTCGACGGCCTGCTCCATGGTGACATCTTCCGGTTTCACGTCATTGGGCAGCGTGGCGTTGACCTTGCCGTACTTCACATAGGGGCCATAACGGCCGTCCATCACCAGGACGTTGCCCTCGCCATCGGGGTGGGCACCGAGGTCCTTCAGCGCGCTTTGCTGGCGGCGGCCACCACGGCTGGCAACCTTCTCGGCAATCAGGTCGACCGCCCGGTTGAGGCCAACCGTGAAGATCTCTTCGAAATCGGGCAGGTTGGCGTAAACGCCGTCATGCAGGACGAACGGGCCATAGCGCCCAAGTCCCGACGTGATCGGCTTGCCGGTTTCGGGGTGAACGCCGATCTCACGTGGCAGCGACAACAGCTTTAGCGCCAGTTCCAGGCTGATTTCTTCCGGCGGTACCGATTTCGGGATGGATGCGCGAGGCGGCTTTTCGCCATCTTCTGCCTTGCCCAGCTGCACATACGGGCCGAAACGGCCATCGTGACGGGTCACTGGCTGCCCGGTTTCCGGGTCTTCGCCCAGCAAGATGCCTTCAGCAGGCACGGCTTGTGCGTCGCCTTCTCCGCCGGTGCCGAGCTGCCGGGTGTAGCGGCATTCGGGATAGTTCGAGCAACCTACAAAGGCGCCGAACTTGCCGAGCTTCAGTGACAGCTGACCATCATCACAAGATGGACACGACCGGCGCGGTGTGCCGTCTTCGCGCTCAGGGAATACGTGGTTTTCGAGAATGTCGTTGAGCGCGTCCAGCACATTGGACACACGCAGCTCTTTGGTCTCGTCTATCTGTCCGGAAAAATCCTTCCAGAAATCGGCCAGCAACTGTTTCCAGTTCTTGTCACCTGCCGACACCTTGTCGAGTTGTTCTTCAAGATCGGCGGTAAAGTCGTACTGAACATACCGGGTGAAGAAAGACTCCAGAAACGCTGTCACCAGCCGGCCCTTGTCCTCCGGCAGCAGACGGCGCTGGTCCATCTTCACGTAGCCGCGGTCTTTCAACACCGTCAGAATGGCCGTGTAGGTGGACGGACGGCCAATGCCGAGTTCTTCCATGCGCTTGATCAGCGAGGCTTCAGAATAGCGCGGCGGTGGTTCGGTGAAGTGCTGCACCGGGTCAATCTTCTTCGCGCCGACCACGTCACCCTTGACCAGCTTGGGCAGGCGCTTGTCCTCTTCATCGTCGTTGTCGTCCTTGCCTTCCTCATAAACCTTGAGGAAGCCATCGAACTTCAGCACCGAGCCGTTGGCGCGCAGCGTATAGGACTTGCCATCCTTGCCTTCAGTCGAGATATCGGCGCTGGTGCGCTCGAAATCCGCGCTCTCCATCTGGCTTGCCATGGTGCGTTTCCAGATCAGCGTGTAGAGCGCCAGCTGATCGGCATCGAGGTTCTTCCTCACCTGATCGGGAAGGCGGCTGAGCTCGGTTGGGCGAATGGCCTCGTGGGC
>JAWVYF010000121.1:0-8583 GCA_033722845.1 Anderseniella sp.
CAGCCCCGGACCCAGCGTCTTGGTGTAGCGGCCAAACCGCTCAACAGTGTACTCGTAGCCCTGCGGGACGGTCGTGATGGCCTTGAATATGCCAATGACCGCCAGTGCCAGCAGCACCACAAGGAAAATGCTGAACCCTTCCAACATGATTGTCGCCTGTCATGGTGGGTCACGCCGGCAACCGCGCCAGCGACCGCTCATGGGCACAAGCCGGAGCGGGACCAGATGCAGACAGGAATCTAGCTTGATTCGACGCTCACGGCGCCAAAAACAACGACCGCAGGTTCACTGGAAAACTCACACCCAGCCGCGCAGTTCGCGATCAATCAGATGCTTCAGAAGCTTTATGGATGACCGTGAGTCATTCAGGCACGGTACCACGGAGAAATTTTCACCGCCGTTTTCCTCGAAAGTTTCCTTCACACCGATGGCGATTTCTTCCAGCGTCTCGACACAATCGGACGAGAACCCGGGCGTGATCACCAGCATGTTCTTGACGCCTTCGCTGGCCAGCTTTTCCACGGTGTCTTCGGTGTAGGGCTTCAGCCATTCAGCCGAACCGAACCGCGACTGGAAGGTGGTGATGAGCTCTTTGTCGCTCATGCCAAGGCGCTCGCGCAGCAGCCGGGCCGTCTTGCAGCATTGGCAGTGATACGGATCGCCAAGCATCAGATAATCGCGCGGAAGGCCATGGAATGAGGCAACGATCACCTCAGGCTTGAAATCGATGGTCTTCAGATGCGCCTTGATGCTGTCGGCCAGCGCCTCGATGTAAACCGGATCATCATGGTATGGCGGCACCGTGCGCACAGCCGGTTGCCAGCGCATCTGCATCAGCTTCTCATAGCACTTGTCCAGCGCCGTGGCGGTCGTTGTGGCCGAGTACTGCGGATAAAGTGGAAACAGCAGGATCTTGTCGCAGCCCCGCTTCTTCAGCGCCTCGATGCGCTCGCCCACCGGCGGCAGGCCATAGCGCATGCCCCAGTCAACCACGATATCGGCGTTCGACTTGAACAGCGATGCAAGCTGATCAGATTGCGACCTGGTAATCGTTTTCAGCGGGCTTTCATTCTGCTCGTGATTCCAGATCTGCTCGTAGGCATGGCCGGACTTCTTCGGCCGGAAAGTCAACACGATGCCATTCAGGATCAACCACCACAAAGCCCGGTTGGTCTCGATGACCCGCGGATCTGACAGGAACTCCTTGAGATACCGCCGCATTGGCCAATAGCTGGTGGCCTCCGGCGTACCAAGATTGATGATCAGAATACCAATTTTTCCGCCGATGACCCGTGGATGGTCCGCCGGCAGCTGGTAGGCGCGCGTGTTCGTCTTGTCGAGCATCTGGTACCTGCTTTCGATCTTCTCTAATTCGGCCCACGTTCGCGCCAAGGCGCTTTCATGACCTCAAGTGGTGGCGGGCCTCTCGTCGGCAATCACCAGCCCGTCATTGGGCAGCGAACCGGACGGCACGAGTTCCACCGAACCACGAACCTTGCATACCTTTTGCACTGTTTGAGCGATCACGTCAGCAAGACCTTCTGCCTCAGGGGTGTGACACTCTGCCTTGACAATCAGCGCATCCTGCTCGTTGTGGCGGGTGACGACAAACCGGAGCTTTTCGATCTCGCCATGGGCCTTCATCACATCGGCAACCTGCGACGGGTGGACGAACATGCCCTTTATCTTGGTGGTCTGATCGGCCCGGCCCATCCAGCCCTTGATGCGCACATTGGTGCGCCCGCATGAGCTTGTGCCCGGCATGATGGCCGACAGGTCACCGGTGCCAAACCGGATCATCGGGTAGGTCCGGTTGAAGTTGGTGACCACCACTTCTCCCACCTCCCCGGCGGGCAGCGGCTCGCCCGTCCCGGGCCGTACGATCTCGAGGATCACGTCTTCATCAACGATCATGCCCTCCAGCGCCTCGCTCTCATAGGCAATCACGCCCACATCAGCCGTGGCATAGCATTGCTGAACCGCCACACCTCGCGACTTGTATTCCTCGCGCAATGAAGGAAACAACGCACCGCCCGACACCAGCGCCTTCGAGATCGAAGAGACATCCCGGCCCGCCTCCGCCGCCTTGTCCTGCAGTATCTTCAGAAAATCCGGCGTACCAGTATAAGCAACCGGCTTCAGCTTTTCGATGGTATCCAGCTGAAGTTCGGTGTTGCCGATCCCTGCCGGTATGACAGCGCAGCCCATGGCACGTGCGCCTTCATCCAGAATGAACCCACCTGGCGTCAGGTGATAGGCAAAGCAATTGTGCACGATATCGCCATTGCGAAAGCCCGCCGCATAAAGCGCTCGCGCCCCGCGCCAGGGGTCGGATGCCAGCCCCATCGGCTCGAATATCGGCCCCGGCGACATGAAGATACGACCCCAGGTCTCCGGCCCACCGGCTGCAAATCCGCCGAGCGGTGGCTCGGCTTCCTGAAGGTCTTTCAGCTCTGACTTGCGCAATACCGGCAGGCCGGCAAGGGCGTCACGAGAGGTGATGCGTGCAGCGTCGATGCCTGCCAGATGCTTCGCCCAGCCAGGCGCTGTGCTGATGGCATGAGAAAGCTGACCGGGCAGCGCCGAAAACAGGTCCTTCTCCCGCCGGTCCGGGGCTCGCACTTCCAGCTCATCGTAAAAATCTGACATACCCTCAACATCCAATTTGTTTGATCGATTTAATCGAAGCCCAACCTGGCGCGTGTTTAGATAGCATGGTTGCAATCAATCCACCAATCAGCGCCACGCGAGCGATCCACTTGATGGAACGGTTTGGTGGCAAGCAAGTTGAAACAAACCGCTGTAACGATGACATCAATCTGGACCAACCTGACAGCCTCCGCACTGGCACTGGCACCGGGCGCCGCATCGCCTCAGCCGGGCAGTAGCCGTGATGACAGGCGGCCTGCAGGCGGCAGCCCTGCAAACCCGTCACTTGCAGCCCTGGAAGCTGGCCTCAGACTGGCCCTCGAGCAGGGTCTGCCCGGACACATGCCAGACTTCCTCTTCGAGCGCAGCATCACCTCGGACGGCAAGGTATCAGTTTGGCACCCCGACCCGCGTTGCCATGGGCGTCTGGACCAGATTGTCCTGGAAACCATGATCGACGCGATGGCAGCCGGTCAGATCGGCGATGAGGAAACGTCAGGTTCTCTTGCTAGCGCCTTGTCTGGAGAAGGCGACGTGCGCAACCTGGAAGTCAGCTGGCGCGACAATGAAGGCGTCGACCGCTGCTGGCTTGTAAGCACATCGGCAGATAGCGAAAGCCAGCCTTGTGCGGTTGTCACTGGCCTTGTCCGTGATGTCAGCATGGTTCACTCGCATTGCAGCGAGATCAGCGCCCGCTTGGAAACCGTCAGCCGGGGAGAGCATGCCTTGACGGCTTCCACCGCCAGCATTGCCGATATCGTCCGGGAACAGGCCCTATTGATATCCGGCATATGCGATGTTCTCGCCGAGCCGGTCGATCAGTTGAGCAGCGATGGAGAGTGCAAACGGGACGAGTTCGTCATCGATGTCCGCCAAGCCGTGCGCCAGATTGTGATAAACGCTGAACTGCTCAAGGACTATACCCATGCACGTCAGGGCACGCTGATCCTGACGCCGCAAGCCTGGTCCGCTGCGGACCTCGTCTCCATCATCTCGCCGATGCTGCACGACCTGTTGGCCGGCTCCGGTGTCTCGCTCAAAGTGCAACCTCGGGACCAATCGGCTGTGCTGGTATGCGACCCCTACCGGCTGGCGCGTTTTCTCTACATGGAGATGGCACCGGTTTGCAGCGCCATGAGCCCCGGCAGCACAGCTCGCCTCTCAGCCGGCCCCGGTGCTGCCGGAGAGATGGTCTTTGAGCTGTCATGTCAGGATGAAGCTCCTGCAGAAACCGATACCGGCACAGCGGCATGTGGGTTGCCTTCACAGCCCTGCCTCCACCCCGCCCTGAGCCTGGCGTTCAGGGAAATGCTGCTTGCAGCCCATGATGCAGATGTTTCGTTGCAGGCGGCACCAAACGCCACAACGCGCCTCTCCATCACCTTGAGAAACTTCGCCGGGCACCGGCCTGACAAAAAAGACTGATCGCTATAGCGGCACAAAGCATGACTACAAACGGGCGAACCGCCGTCAGGCCAACCAGCGCTTGCGCCGCTTGTATGCCTTCACATTGCGGAACGAACGGCGGTTCTCCCCGGATACGCCAAGATAGAACTCCTTGACGTCTTCATTGTCGCGAAGGGCTTTCGCCTCGCCGTCCATCACCACGCGGCCATTCTCGAGGATGTAGCCGTACTTGGCATAACGAAGCGCGATGTTGGTGTTCTGCTCTGCCAGCAAAAACGACACGCCCTCGTTCTCGTTCAGCGCTTTCACGATCTCGAAAATCTCTTCCACCAGTTGGGGCGCCAATCCCATCGACGGTTCATCCAGCAAAATGGTTGTGGGACGCGACATGAGTGCGCGGCCAATCGCGCACATCTGCTGTTCACCGCCGGACGTATAGCCCGCCTGGCTGGTGCGGCGTTCTCTCAGGCGCGGGAAATAGTTGTAGACCATCTCAAGGTCGCGGGCGATTTCAGCGCGTCCGTCCTTGCGGGTGAATGCGCCAGTGAGCAGATTTTCCTCGATGTTCAGGTGGCCAAAGCAATGCCGGCCTTCCATCACCTGGATGCAACCGCGCCGCACAAGGTCGTTCGGGTTCATCGTGTCGACGCGTTCACCCTTGAAGGTAATCGAACCCTTGGTTACCTGGCCCCGTTCGGCCTTGAGCAGGTTCGACACAGCCTTGAGCGTCGTCGTCTTGCCGGCTCCATTGGCACCAAGCAGCGCAGTGATGCCACCTTGCGGCACTTCCAGCGATACTCCTTTCAGCACCAGGATCACATGATCGTAGATCACCTCGATATTGTTGATCGACAGGACAGGATCAGCACCTGGCAGGTCTTCAGCGTGCGCGGCATCGGCCATGGTCAGCGGCTCCGGATTCAAAACTCTTTTCAGGATGGGCACCGCCCGCGCCGGATTGGCGCGGACGGCTTGATTGTTACAAGGCGGTTTCGGCCAAGTGCCTTAGCCGCAGGTCTGGGTCTGCCAGTTGGGCTTGTCCTTGAGGTAGTCCTCGGCAGCCTTTTCCAGCAGCGGACGAACCGAATCGGTCATCGGCGGGATCAGATCAGAAACACGCTTCCAGTCCTTGCCATCCCACTGCTGGATGAACACCGCACCGGCACCTTCGTGGTCTGCACAAGAGGCCTTGATCGGCGAGGTAAAGCCTTCCAGGCCGATCTCCTTCAGCCGGGCTTCCGACAGATCGAACTTCTCGAAGCCCATGCGCAGGTCTTCACCGGTGATGACCTTCTTGCCGGTCGCTGCCTGCGCAGCGCGGATGCCTTCGGCAATCAGCACAGCGTTGAACAGACCACGGTTGTAGAGCACGTCGCCAACCTTGTCCTTGCTGTCCACCTGGCTCTTGCCGGCATCAACCACGTGCTTGATCACGTCCTGAAGCGCCGGGAAGTCGGCACCCAGACCGGAGAAGTTGGCAGCCTTGTAGCCCTTGCCGTCTTCGCCCACCGGACGCAGGTCAGCATGGGCACCTGCCCACCAGTTGCCGATGAACTTGTCGAGCGGATACTTGATCTTGGCAGCTTCCTTGACGGCGGTCGCGTTCATCGCACCCCAGCCCCACATGACCATATAGTCCGGACGCTCCTTGCGTACGTTCAGCCACTGCGAGCCCTGGTTCTGCATCTCCTTCACGCCGACGGGGAAGCCAACCCAGGTGAAGCCCATCGACTTGGACAGCTCGTCGAGCAGCGGGATCGGCTCCTTGCCGTAGCCCACGTCGAGATAGATGAAGCCGATCTTCTTGCCCTTGATGCCACCGCTTTCACTGTCGATGTACTTCAGGATCGAGGACATTTGGCTCCAGTAGGATGCCGGATAGGTGAAGGTCCAAGGGAACTTCTCACCCACGGCAGCTGCCGACAGGCCATAGCCCATGGACAGAACCGGGATCTTGTCGACCGGTGCTTTCGGGATCAGCTGCAACGTGATGCCGGTAGAGTACGGGTTGTAGGACAACGCGCCCTTGCCCTTGGTGGACTCGTAGCACTCCACACCCTTCTGGGCGTTGTAGCCGGTTTCGCACTCTTCAACCACGATCTTGACGCCACCAATGCCGCCATCGCGCTCGTTGAGCATGTTGAAGTAGTCGGCAAAGCCGTTTGCCAGAGGCACGCCACCGGAGGCGAACGGGCCGGTCCGGTAGGTCAGTGACGGCTGATACATGGTGTCTTCAGCCTGCACCACGGTCGTGGTGGTGAACGTTGCACCGGCCATGGCAGCCACGGCAACGCCAGTCATCAAAAGCTTCTTCATTGGTTTCCTCCCTGGATACCGGCACCTTGGGGCGCCGGAAGCTTCTGGTTCAAACAATCCATCGCAAGGGGTATGCCCGCAATGGCACTCAAGGCACTTGGCGTTCCCGTCAGGTATACGGGAACGGCCAGGTTCGCAGTTTCTCCTTTGCAATCTGCCACAACCGGGCCAGCCCGTGCGGCTCGACGATCAGGAAGAAGATGATAAGTCCCCCGATCAGCATGAAGTTGATGTGTTCCACGGTGGCCGCGTTGATGTCGATGCCGAACGTTTCGGGAAGTGCACGGATGATGATCGGCAGGATCCAGATGAAGGCCGCTCCCATGAAGCTGCCAACCAGCGATCCCAGACCGCCGATAATCGCCATGAACAGGTACAGGAACGAATGGTTGATGTCGAAACTCTCAACTTCGGCCGCGCCAAGCCAGAAGAACACCATCATCGCACCCGCCACACCGCAATAGAACGAAGACACAGCAAACGCTGACAGCTTGGCATAAAGCGGACGCACGCCCATCAGTTCAGCGGCGATATCCATGTCGCGGATCATCATCCACGACCGGCCGATGCGGCCCCGGATCAGGTTCGATGCAATCCACGTCATGAACACCACGATCGACAACACAACGAGATACCGTGTGACGGGCGTGGCGGCAGCACCTGTCAGGATGACATCGCCAAAGCCTTCGCGCCGCGGCACTTCGATGGCACCGGAGTTGTTGTAGTTGTACAGCCAGCCAATGCGGATGAAGCACCACTCAAGGAAGAACTGCGCCGCAAGCGTCGTCACGGCCAGATAGAACCCCTTGATGCGCAAGGACGGCAGGCCGAAGATCATGCCCACCCCGGCCGAGAAGAAGCCCGACATCAGCACCAGGATGATGATGTTCACGTCCGGGAAGAACGTGGTCAGCTTGTAACAGGCATAAGCCCCCACCCCCATGAACGCACCGGTGCCCAGCGACAATTGCCCCGTGTACCCGGTCAGGATGTTCAGACCGATCGTTGCCAGCGCAAAGATCAGGAACGGGATCATGATCGAGTTGAGGAAAAAGTCGCTGCCGAACATCGGGATCGGGATGAAGGCAATGAGCAGGATGACAGCGATACCGATCTTGTCCTGCAGGATCGGGAAGATCGACTGATCCGCCTTGTAGGTCGTCTTGAACTGTCCGACTTCACGATAAAACATGTCGTTGCCCGTTTCCCGCTTAAATCCGCTCGATGATCTTCTCGCCGAACAGCCCCTGTGGCCGGAACAGCAGGAAGATCAATGCAATCACGTAGGCGAACCACCCCTCGACACCACTGCCGAGCAACCCGCCCCAGTAGATCTCGAACAGCTTTTCACCAAAGCCGATAATCAGACCGCCAATGATGGCCCCCGGAATTGACGTGAAGCCGCCAATGATCAGCACCGGCAGGGCTTTCAACGCCACGATCTGCAGCGCGAACGACACGTCCGATTTGGCCCCCCACATGATGCCGGTGGCCAGCGCCACGATGCCGGCTGCAAACCACACGATGGCCCAGATCTGGTTCAGTGAGATGCCCACCGACAGCGCAGCCTGATGGTCGTCGGCCACCGCCCGCAAGGCACGTCCGATGCGTGTCTTGTTGAAGAACACGGCCAGACCGGTCACCAGCAAGATCGCCATCACGACGGCCGCGACATCGAGGTGTTCAATGATGACGATACCGCCGAATGGCTCGAATGTTGTCGACCCGGTGGGCAGGCCAAGCTCCTCGGCAATCATCTTCTTCGGCTCACCACCGAAGATCGACTCACCCAGTCCGATCAGGAAATAGGTCAGCCCGATGGTTGCCATGAACAGGATGATGTCTGGCTGGTTGACCAGCTTTCTCAACACCACCCGCTCCACGCCGATGGCCAGCAGCGCCATGACGCCAATGGTGGCAATGAGCGCAATCCAGGCCGGCAGGCCCAGGCTATAGAGCCCGACCAGCGTCAGAGCGGCAAAAACCACCATGATGCCTTGCGCGAAATTGAACACGCCGGATGCCTTGAAGATCAGAACGAAGCCCAGCGCGATCAGTGAATAGAGCGTTCCGGCAACGAAACCTGACCATAGCACCTGCAGCAGAAAGTCGGGCGCACTGCCCATCTGCATGAAGGGATCGATGAAAATCTTGTAGAGAATGTCCACTTTGTCCGTTTCCCCTCGTTCCCTAGTGCGGCACGCCAAGATA
>JAWVYF010000122.1:0-8507 GCA_033722845.1 Anderseniella sp.
CAGGTTGATGATCAGGATACGGCTTGTAAGGTGGGCCGGCGCATATCGGTGCCACCAGGCAACAGGCGGCAACGATACCTCGTCTGCGGCGTCGTCGTTCAGCCGCGCATCATCGCCCGGCACGCGGTTGCGCGCCTTCACGTACTGATCGAGATCCGTCTGGATCGTCATTGGCCGTCCTCTGCCTCGCACGCTGCACCCATGCAACGTCCTCGCAACCGGGTGCGGTCCGCCAGATTACATCTCGCGGAACCTGTAGCCCACTCCATACAGCGTTTCGATGGCATCGAAGTCATCATCGACTGCCTTGAACTTCTTGCGCAGGCGCTTGATGTGGCTGTCGATGGTCCGGTCATCGACATAGACCTGATCATCGTAGGCGGCATCCATCAGCGAATCGCGGCTCTTGACGATACCGGGCCGCTGGGCCAGCGCCTGCAGGATGAGGAACTCGGTCACGGTCAGTGTGACGGACTTGCCATCCCACGTGCTCGAATGGCGGTCGGGGTCCATGACCAGCCGGCCACGTTCGATTATCTTGCTGGGTTCGCCGGGCACCTCGCCGCCTTCACGGTTGTTGGCACGGCGCAGCACGGCCTTCACACGCTCGACAAGCAGGCGTTGTGAGAACGGCTTGCGGATAAAATCATCAGCGCCCATCTTGAGGCCGAACAGCTCGTCGATCTCCTCGTCCTTGGAGGTCAGGAAGATCACCGGCAGGTCGGACTTCTGACGCAAGCGCCGCAGCAGCTCCATGCCGTCCATGCGCGGCATCTTGATATCGAAGATAGCCATGTCAGGCGGGGTATCTTCCAGACCCTGCAGCGCGGATACGCCGTCGGTGTAGGTGCTGGTATTGTAGCCTTCGGCCTCAAGTGCCATGGACACCGAAGTCAGGATGTGGCGATCATCGTCAACCAGTGCGATTGTTGGCATTCGTTTTCCCAATGCTTTGTCTCCGTCTTGATGCCGAGCCGTATCTGCTGAACTGGAGCAAATTGTGGCAAGCGGACCGCACCCTGTCGCAAAGTAAATCGTGGCAAGAATATGGTGATTGAGATGATGCATAACAAGGGCCACAACAGCGGAGCCGGACAATGAGCGGCGCGACGACAGGCCAATCGCAGGAAACGCAGGCAAGCGCCGTCGAAATCAAACGGCTGATCAGCGCCGCCAGGTATGCCAGCCTTGCAACGGCAGACCACGCAACCGGCAGGCCTTTTGCCAGCCTGGTCAATTATGCGCCTGGCAAGGATGGTGCGCCGGTGCTGCTGATCTCCTCGCTGGCCCGGCATACGGCCAACCTGCAGAAAGACCCGGCTGGCAGCCTGCTGATCGCAGATCCGGAGCTTGCTGGCAGTGACGTGCTGACCGGCTCGCGGGTCACGCTGACAGGCTGTTTCGAACAGATTTCAGGCTCTGCCGAGGTCACGCTGGCGCGTGATGCATTCCTGGCTCGCCACCCTTCAGCTGCAGGCTATGCCGGCTTTGCCGACTTCGGCTGGTGGCGGCTGACAATCGACGAGGCGCACCTGGTGCAGGGCTTCGGCCGCATTTCCACACTCAAAGCCGGGCAACTTGGCTGATGAGCCAACGGACTTTCATCATTGAAGTGGATATGCAGACATCTTTCCACCCGTTGGTCTTTTGACGGGTTGATGACAGAACAAAAAAATTGCATACGACTCCGCGAACTCTGGCAAGTCGCATGGCAGGACGCCACAACAATTGCGGCTCATGGCATGATGCCGATAGAAAAACAGGTCAGGGAACACCCAATAACTCGGAAAATCGCCTTCTTGCGGCACGATTGTTGCTTTTGTGATCCTTGATCTTCGCATGCGTGCCGCCCCAGACCACTGACAGGAGTGGAAACTTGAAACACACGGGCCATTTCAACCCTGCATTCCCTATCGAGGCCACCGGTATCGAGGGTGCAGAAGAAGTTCATTACAATCTCAACGCCACCCAGCTTCTCGAGATGTCTCTGCAGCTTGGTGAAGGCATGTTGACGGACAGTGGCAACCTTGCGGTCACGACCGGCAAGCACACCGGCCGTTCGGCGCAGGACAAGTTCATCGTGCGCGATGCCAACACCGAAGCCAACATCTGGTGGGACAACAACAAGGCGATGACGCCGGACCACTTCGAAGCGCTGAAGGGTGACTTCCTGGCCCATGCCAAGGGCAAGCGCCTGTTCGTCCAGGACCTGTATGGCGGCGCTGATCCGGAGCACCGCATCAAGGTTCGCGTGGTCACCCAGTTTGCCTGGCATGCGCTGTTCATCCGCTACCTGCTGCGCCGTCCTTCGCGCGAAGAGGTGATGGACTTCACGCCGGAACTGACCATCATCAACCAGCCGAGCTTCAAGGCCGATCCGGACAGGCACGGCTGCCGCACCGAAACGGTGATCGCCGTCAACCTGACCGACAAGCTGGTGTTGATCGGTGACAGCGAGTACGCCGGCGAAACCAAGAAATCGGTGTTCGGCACACTCAACTACTTCCTGCCGGAAAAGGGCATCATGCCGATGCACTGCTCGGCCAATGCCGGCGACGATGGCACCTCTGCCCTCTTCTTCGGCCTCAGCGGCACTGGCAAGACCACGCTGTCATCGGATGCATCGCGCACGCTGGTCGGTGATGACGAGCATGGCTGGTCACCGAACGGCATCTTCAACTTTGAAGGCGGCTGCTACGCCAAGACCATCAACCTTTCCGCCGAAGCCGAGCCTGAAATCTACTCGACCACGCAGCGGTTCGGTTCGATCCTCGAGAACGTCATGGTGGATTCCCAAAGCCGTGTGCCTGACTTCGATGACGGCTCTTTGACAGAGAACGGCCGTGTTGCCTACCCGATGCACTATATTCCGAATGCTTCGGAAACCGGCATGGCACCGCACCCGAAGAACGTGATCATGCTGACCGCAGATGCCTCCGGCGTGATGCCGCCCATCGCACGGCTCAACCCGCATCAGGCCATGTATCACTTCCTGTCCGGTTACACCGCCAAGGTGGCCGGCACGGAAAAGGGCGTCAGCGGCACGCAGGCCACCTTCTCCACCTGCTTCGGTGCGCCGTTCATGCCGCGTCACCCCAGTGTCTATGGCAACCTGCTGAAGAAGCTGATCGCCGAGCACGGTGCCACCTGCTGGCTGGTGAACACCGGCTGGACGGGCGGGCCCTATGGCGAAGGCCACCGCATGCCGATCAAGGCAACCCGCGCACTTCTGGGTGCAGCCCTCAATGGCAGCCTCAACAATGCGCCCATGCGGATCGATCCGTTTTTCGGCTTTGAGGTTCCAACCGAGGTGCCGGGTGTGGACAACAAGATCCTTGACCCGCGCAGCACCTGGGCTGATCCGGCCGCTTACGATGAAGCAGCCCGCAAGCTGGCAGGGATGTTCGTTGAAAACTTCGAGAAGTTCTCTTCGCACGTGGAAGCAGAAGTGCTGGATGCCGCTCCGGTTATCCGCGAGGCTGCCGAGTAGCCGGGACTATTATAGCTGGGGCGCTTTGCGCCAGCGCATTTGATGCAACCCAGGCATCAGGAATTGCCCCAAGTCCGGGCAGTTCCAGATGCTTTCTTGTTTGCCTGATTGCATCAGATGCGCCTGCTACGCCGGGTCGTGGCTGGCGCAAATCTTTTCAGCTTCTGTCTTGGTCACAGGCTCTTCAAAGTTCAGGCACCAGTGCTTGCCCTTGACGTCCGAAGGGGCCGCACCTTCCCGGAAATACCGGCAAGAAACACATGAGCCGAAGGTGGGCAGCCCGCGGGCCTTGAGCAGCTTGCCGAGCAATTTGGCCGAGGTGGCCGACAACTTGCTCCTGCTCTTGGTGCCTGCTCCCAGCAATTCATCAAGAATGTGCCATGGGTCGGCCTGCAACCGCTTTTCGCCCTCTTCGGTGAGTGACAACACAACCGAACGCGCTTCGCCCGGGCGCGCGGTCTTCTGGATCAGGCCCTTGCGCTCCAGTGCAATGAGGGTTTGCGAAACGGTGCCCTTGGTGGCGCCGAGGTAACGGGTGAGTGCAGCCGGAGCGTTGGAAAACCGGTTGCAGCGGGCAAGATAGCGCAGCGCGCCCCACTGTGCAGGATTCAGATCCCCAACGTGTTCGTCAGCCCGGATCAGCCGCGTCAGCCGTTCCAGCGATTGAACAGGATCATCATTGCTCGTCTGCTTCGCCATACGCACCCCGTACCTGTTGGCCCGGTACAACACTATGCAACGCGATTGTCACAATCAAACGCGCAAGCGGCAGGCATTCCAGCTCAGTGTGCTTCGTCCCAGTTGTCTGCCGCACGGGCGTCGACCTGTATCGGAACAGAAAAATGGACTGCAGGTTCAGGCGCTGCAACCATCACAGACCTTGCAACTTCAATGGTCTTGTCTGCTTCAGTTTCCGGCACCTCGAAGATCAGCTCGTCGTGCACCTGCAGCAACATTCGCGCCTTCAGCCCGGCATCCGCCAGTGCGCCCGGCATCCGGATCATGGCACGGCGGATGATATCGGCAGCCGAGCCCTGGATCGGCGCGTTGATGGCAGCCCGCTCCTGGAAAGCGCGTTCTGACGGATTGGGCGACTTGATGCGCGGGAAGTGCATACGCCGGCCGAACACCGTCTCGACATAGCCGTTGGCCCTGCAAAATGCCTTGGTGCTTTCCATGTAGTCCCTGATACCGGGAAAGCGCTCGAAATAGGTCTTGATGTATTGACCGGCTTCTTCGCGCGGGATTGACAGCTGATTGGCCAGCCCAAACGCCGAAATGCCATAAATGATGCCGAAATTGATGGCCTTGGCGCGGCGGCGGATGGCCGGGTCCATGTCCTTGATCGGCACATCGAACATCTCGGACGCGGTCATCGCGTGAATGTCCAGGCCATCCGTGAAGGCCTGCCGGAGCTGCGGAATGTTGGCGACGTGAGCGAGCACGCGCAATTCGATCTGGCTGTAGTCGGCCGAAACCAGCTTGTTGCCCTTCGCGGCTACGAAAGCGGTTCTGATCTGGCGGCCTTCGGCGGTGCGCACCGGAATGTTCTGCAGGTTGGGGTCGGTTGAGGCCAGCCGCCCAGTCGAGGTTGCGGCCAGCGAATAGGACGTGTGCACGCGCCCGGTCTGTTCATTGATGTGGTTGGTGAGCGCATCGGTATAGGTGGACTTGAGCTTTGTGAGTTGCCGCCAGTCAAGGATCTTGCGGGCAAGCTCGACACCTTCGCCAGCCAGGTCTTCCAGCACCTGGCTGTCGGTGGACCATGCACCTGTGGCTGTCTTCTTGCCGCCGGACAGGCCAAGTTTTCCAAACAGGATCTCGCCGATCTGCTTGGGCGACCCGACATTGAACTCCTCACCGGCCAGAGCGTGGATTTCCTTTTCCAGCGCCTCAGCGCCCTTGGCAAACTCGCCCGACAGACGGGCCAGCACGGTGCGATCCACCTCAATGCCTTCGCGCTCCATCGCCGCCAGCACGGCAACCAGCGGACGCTCAAGCGTTTCATAGACGGTCGCGCGATGTTCTGCCGCCAGCCGCGGTTTCAGCACGTGCCAAAGCCGCAGCGTGATGTCGGCATCCTCTGCGGCGTAGGGTGTGGCCTGATCCAGCGGCACCAGGTCAAACGTGACCTGTGACTTGCCGGAACCGGCAACCTCCTTGAACGAGATGGTTTTCAGTCCGAGATGCTTTTCGGCAAGCTCGTCCATGCCGTGTCCGTTGAGCCCGGAGTCCAGCGCATAGGACAAGAGCATTGTGTCATCAATTGGCGCGACATCTATGCCCAGCCGGGCAAACACCGTCAGGTCGTACTTCAGGTTCTGCCCGATTTTCACGATGCCCGGGTGTTCCAGCACTGGCTTGAGAGCCGCCAGAACGTCGGCTTCCGGCAATTGCTTCAGGTCGCCGCCGCCGAAGTCCAGTCCGTCCGACGCGCGGTGGCCGGTCGGGATGTAGCAGGCCTTGCCTGGCTCTACCGACAGCGAGATGCCACACAGCCGGGCCTGCATGTTGTCGAGCGAGGTGGTCTCGGTATCGACTGCAACCAGACCCGCCTCGCGTATCTGCGCGATCCACTCCTCGAGCCGGTCCATGCCGGTTACCGTCTCATAGGCCGAGTGGTCCAGCGCAATGGCGCGCATGCGCTCTGCGATGGCAGCTGCAGCCTGTCCAATGGCCGGGTCAGCGTCCTCCGCGTAGACCGACGCCGCCTCGCCGTCGTCATCTTTCGGTGCGCCCAGTTCATCGACCTCTGCACCTTCCGGCGGCCAGCCCTTGAAAGTCACTTCAACGGGCTCGATCTCGCCTGCGTCGGCTTCGAGGTCACCGGCGATGCGCCTGGTTAGCGTGGTGAATTCCAGCGCCTTGAGGAAACCGATCAGCGCCTTCGCCTCAGGCTCGACCACACCAAATTCGTCCAGCTGATGGTCGAGCGGCACGTTGGTTTCCAGCGTTACCAGCTGCTTCGATATGCGCGCCTGATCGGCAAACTCGATCAGCTTCTCGCGGCGCTTGGGCTGTTTGATTTCTTCGGCACGGGACAGCAGGGTTTCAAGGTCTCCGTACTCCTCGATCAGCTGTGCGCCGGTCTTTACACCGATGCCGGGCACACCGGGAATGTTGTCGACCGAGTCACCCGCCAGCGCCTGCACCTCGATGACCTTCTCCGGTGGCACGCCGAACTTCTCGATGACCTCGTCGCGGCCGATCTCCTTGTCCTTCATGGTGTCATAGAGAGCGACGTTGTCTGTAACGAGCTGCATCAGGTCCTTGTCGGACGAGACGATGCGGACAGTGGCACCGGCAGCTTCTGCCTGACGGGCATAGGTGGCTATGAGATCATCGGCTTCATAGTTGTCCTGTTCGATGCAGGCGACATTGAAGGCAGCTGTTGCCTGACGGATCAGACCGAACTGCGGCACAAGGTCTTCAGGGGCATCAGGACGCTGGGCTTTGTATTGCGGGTAGATTTCGTTGCGGAACGACTTTGACGACTTGTCGAAGATGACCGCGATGTGAGTTGGTTGATCTTCTGCCGACATCTGCTTGAGCAGCTTGTACAGCATGTTGCAGAAGCCCTGCACCGCCCCCACCGGCAGCCCGTCCGACTTGCGGGTCAGCGGCGGCAGCGCGTGGTAGGCGCGGAAGATATAGCCGGAGCCATCGATCAGGTAGAGATGGTCCCCGGCCTTGACCGGTGTGGAGGAGGAGGAGGACGAGGAGGTGCTCATGGTGGCGGCACTATGCCACCTGCCCCGGCCTCACACCAGCACCGGACCCGCCGGTTTACACAGGCTTCGGACGGCCTGCTGACAACGCCCCGGCAGCAGGCTGTCCGCCGCGGCCGGCAAGCCGTGCAAAGGCGGGCCTGACGAACAGGAACCGGGCCGGCGTGCGCAGCGCAATCCAGTGCAGGACAAGCGGGCCGATGACACCGGCAGCGGTGACGATGAGCGATATGGCCCCGCCATCGGTGATGATGCCGGTCTTGAGCAGCACCACGCGGGTTGCCGCCATGAACAGGAAGAACGCGAGATAGACCGGCAGGGTGTTCGCCCCGCAATAGCGCACGGCCTCGAACACGCGGGTGCGGGTCATCAGCTGCGCAAGCGTGATGACCGCGGCACAGCCGGCATAGCCGAACACCATGGACAGGACCGGCGCGAACGCCAGCCCTGACTGCACGGCCCACAGGTTGACCACCGCCCAGGTGGCGAGGAAGGCCAGCAGCGAAGGTGCATCGACACGGGCGACGCCTGCCGCAAAGGACATGATCCAGCGCGCGGCGACATAGCCGGTGTAGAAGTAGACGAAGCGGCCGGCGAACTCGTCAATGGCGATCCAGCCGGTGTGGATGGGGGCCAGTTCCAGCGCAGCGGCTATCGGCAGCACGATCCAGACTGGCACATGGCGCACCAGCTTGGCGGTGACGAAAAACAGGATCAGCACGTAGATGAACCACAGCGTGCCGAGCGGCTCGACAAGGGCGGTGAGCCAGTACTCCGGCAGACCCCAGACGCCGTCCGGCCCGCTCCAGCCCTTCAGCGCGGTCTGGATGGTCATCCAGAGCAGGTAGAAGTAGGCGAAGTGCATGATCTTGGTGTCGGCATAGGCGCGCCAGGGGCGGTCGATGCGGCTGGCCAGGAACAGGCCTGAAATGAGGAAGAAGTCGGGCATGCGGAACGGCCGCGCCCACTCGATGAAGCCGAGGAGCCAGTTGGGCTCGCCCATGGCTGCCGCCACCCCGAGGGTGGAGTGCATCATCACCACGAGGATGATGCAGATGCCTTTTGCGTAATCGACCCAGTCGATGCGGGGGTGCGCGAGGGGGTTGGTTGTCGCGGTCATGGTTAAAACTCTCCTAACACGATGCGCCGTTGCGGGACGCGGGGCTCGTCTGCCGGGAGATGCTTTGCAGGATGGGTGCCATTCTTGGTTTCTTAGCTTCCGCAAGCGCCTCCGCGCTTGCGTCCGTTCACGGGCTTGAGTTTTTGTCTTCCGCCCGCACGTCCGTGCG
>JAWVYF010000123.1:0-8500 GCA_033722845.1 Anderseniella sp.
GCGGCGCTCCTTCGTGGTGGCGAGCGGGAACACCTTGGCAGGGTTGAGCAGCCACTTGCCGTCGAACACGTCTTTCACCCGCACCTGGGCCTCGATGTCGCCTTCGTTGTACTGGGTGAGCATCAGGTCGCGTTTTTCAACGCCGACGCCATGCTCGCCGGTCAGGCAGCCGCCCACCTCAACGCACAGTTTGAGGATTTCCGCGCCCATGGCCTCGCAGGTTTCGAGGTCGCCCGGCTTGTTGGCATCGAACAGGATGAGCGGATGAAGGTTGCCGTCCCCGGCATGGAACACGTTGGCCACGTCGAGGCCATATTCCTCCGACAACTCCTCCATGCGGCGCAGCACCAGCGGTAGCTGGCTGACGGGAATGGTACCGTCGAGGCAGATATAGTCATTGATCTGGCCCATGGCCCCAAAGGCGGCCTTGCGGCCTTTCCAGATGGCGGCGGACTGTTCGGCACTGGCGCTTTCGCGCAGCTCTGCCGGATTGTGCTTCATGGCAATGGCGTTGATCTTGTCGAGCTGCTCGCGAATTTCAGCCTCCGAACCTTCCACCTCAACAATCAACAGGGCTTCCACGTCCGGGTAGCCTGCCTTGGCGAAATCCTCGGTGGCGCGGATGCAGGGCCGGTCCATGAATTCGATGGCGACCGGCAGTACCCCGGCCTTGATGATGTCGGCCACGCACTCGCCCGCTACTTCAGATGAGTCGAAGCCCATCAGCACTGGCCGTGCGCCTTCGGGCTTGGGCAGGATGCGAAGAGTGGCCTCCGTAACAATGCCGAGTTGACCTTCCGAACCGCAGATGACACCGAGCAGGTCGTAGACCGGCGCATCCAGGTACGCGCCGCCAATATCCACGATATCGCCCTGCATGGTGACCATCTTCACGCCCATCAGGTTGTTGGTGGTCACACCGTATTTGAGGCAGTGCGCGCCGCCGGAGTTCATGGCGATATTGCCGGCAATGGCGCAAGCCAACTGGCTGGACGGGTCGGGCGCATAGAAGAAGCCGTCGGCTTCCACCGCACCGGTGACCGACAAGTTGGTGCGTCCGGTCTGCACGCGAATGTAGCGGTCTGCGTAATTGGTCTCGAGTACGCCGCTCATGCGAGACACGCCCAGCACGATGCTGTCTGCGGTGGGCAGCGAGCCGCCCGCCAGCGACGTGCCGGCGCCGCGCGGCACCACCGGCAGCCCTTCTGCCTGGCAGAACTTCAGCACGGCTGCCACTTCTTCAGTTGTTGCGGGCAACACCACTGCCAGCGGCTGGCATCGATAGGCAGTCAGCGCATCGCATTCGTAAGCGCGGGTCTCGTTCGGATCATGGATAACGGCTTCAGGCTCCGGCAGGATGGCCTTGAGGCCAGCCACAATGGCGTCCTTGCGGGTGATAATTGCGCTATCGGGTACCGGCATTTCCATTGCGAACGTCTCCCACGGATTTGTCGCGCACAAGATTGGTAAAATCTTTTTACCAATTTTTTCGCCCGGCGCGCAAGTTGCATTCCACGCCATGCACGCAGGCCACTTAGAAAAAACCTATGCAAGACTGAGTCTTCTTGTATTTTGTCTAACTAGCAGCGTGCGGCAGACTGGACATCCCATTATCAACGCGTTTTGCGCGCCTGCACAAGCTCTTGAGGACTCCTGCCATGATCAGAACCGGCGAACAGTACAAGGACTCGATCCGCGACGGACGCGAGATCCATATCAATGGCGAGAAGGTCAAGGATGTCACCACGCATCCTCAGTTCAAGCCGCTGGTGGATATCAGGGCGAAGATCTACGACATGCAGCATGACGCTGCCACGCGCGACGTGATGACCGTGGTGCAGGATGGCGAGGTCAATGCCATCGGCAATGCCCTGCCCTACTCCCAGGACGACTGGTGGGCCAAGCGGCGCGCCACCGACACGGTGCTGGAAACAGCAGGCGGCGTGGTAACGCGGGTGGGCGACGAGACAGTCGGCGAGATGTGGTCGCTCTATGACGGTCAGGACGTGCTGTCCGAGATCGACCCCCAATGGGCGAAGAACATCGAGACCCATATCCACTCCGTCATTGCCCGCGACCCGTTCCACGTCTCGGCCAATACCGACCCCAAGGGCGACCGCTCGAAGGCCCCTCAGGACCAGGACCCGGACATGCTGCTGCATGTGGTCAAGGAAACCGATGCAGGCATCGTGGTGCGCGGTGCGAAATATGAGACCGCCGCAGCATACGCCAACCAGGCCTTCACCAAGCCGACCATCGCCAATTGGGGCAACGAGGCCTATTCCGATTATGCCGTCGGCTTCATCTGCAACCTTGACTCGCCGAACCTGAAGTTCATCTGCCGTACCGGCTTTTCCGGCCGCGCCGATGCGCGCGACTACCCGCTGGCCAACAAGTTTGACGAAGTCGACACGCTGGTGATCTTCGACAACGTGCTGATCCCCTGGGAAAACGTGCTGTTCTACCGGCACACCAAGGCGGCTGCCTTTATCCGTGCCACCCTGCACCGCTACTCGGCGTTTGCGTTCGTGCAGCGCAACCTGAAAGTGGCAGACATGCTGATCGGGGCTGCGTTGTTCAATGCCCGCCAGACCGGCCTCGACAAGCAACCCGCCGTGCAGGAGAAGCTGGCCGAGCTTGCCATGTACCGCGAAACCATCAACGCGCACCTCACCGCCGCCATCACGCTCGGCGAGCGCTCGCCTGCCGGGCTGATGATGCCAAACCAGTCGCTGCTGATGACCGGCCGGGTACATGCCTGCTCCAACCTGTACGAAGCCATCAACACCGCCCGGGACCTGTGCGGCGGACAGATCTGCGTGACGCCTGACATTGCCGCTTTCGAGAACGAAGAGACCAAGCCGTGGTTGCAGAAGTACTACACGCTGAATGACGAGTGGCTGGCCGAGGACCGCCGCAAGCTGCTGGCGTTCGCGCGCGATCTCATTTCGTCGGACTATGCCGGGCACCGGCTGGCGTTCCAGATGTTCGCCCAGTCGCCCCGGTTCAACCAGATGGCTGCCATCTATCGCAATTTCGACTTTGACGGCCCGCTTGATTTCGTGAAAAAAGCGGCTGACCTGTCAGACCGGGTGCGCCCGGAGAGCAAGCGGCCCCAGGGCGACGGCGCGGTAAACCAGTGGTTCGAAGGTCAAAAGCCGCTCAAGGCCGCGGAGTAACCCCCAATTGGATGCCAGCGCCACTGCCGACCTGAGAGACCGATTCCTGCAGGGCATGAGCTGTGCGGCGGCCACCGTCAATGTTGTCACCACGGACGGGCCTGCGGGCCGCTCGGGCGTGACCGTGTCGGCCATGTCTTCCGTCTCGGCAGACGGCGACGCGCCGACACTGCTGGTCTGTGTGCATGAGAAATCGCCCACGGCGCGCACCATCATCGAGAACGGCTGCTTCTGCGTGAACGTGTTGCGCGACGACCAGTCTTTCGTGTCCGACGTCTTTGCAGGCCGGACAAAGACGGCTGGCGGAGACCGGTTTTCGGTGGGCTCGTGGGCGACCATGACAACAGGCGCGCCACGCTTCGTCGATCCGCTGACAGCGTTCGACTGCAAGGTGAAATCGTCTGAACGGGTCGGTACCCATCACGTGTTCATAGGTGAAGTACAGGAGACATTCCTTGCAACCGGCGGCCACCCGCTAATCTACGCCCATCGCGCCTACGGCTCGCCGGTCAAGATCACTCCAGCGCGCGCAGGACAGAAGACCACGGCGGATGCCTTGCGTATTGGTACGCTGCACACGTTCGGGCCGTACATATTGCCCGCCATCCTGCAGGACATGGAACAGTCCGCCGGACCATTGCAACTTGACCTGCATGAGGGCGACCAGCGCCGGCTGACGGAGTTGCTGCGCGCAGGCGATATCGACCTGGCGTTCCTGTATGACTTCGGCATTGCCGATGACCTGCAGGCCACGCCACTGGCCACACTATCGCCTTACGTGCTGTTGCCGGACGGCCACCCGCTGGCGGCGCACGAGCGCATCTCGCTGGCCGACCTGCTCGAGGAACGGCTGGTGCTGCTCGATGCCCCGCCCAGCCGGGACTATTTCCTGTCACTGTTCACAAGCGTGGGAGAGCCTCGCATCGGATACCGGGCGCAGAGCTTCGAAATGGTGCGTGGCATGGTTGCACACGGACTTGGTTATTCGTTGCTGGCCACGCGGCCTGCCTCGTCGATGAGCTATGACGGCAAGGCACTGGTGACCCGGCCCTTGCGCGACGAGGTGGCGTCTGGCCGTATGGTGTTGTGCCAGCGGCGCGGTGGCGTACTCGACCGGGCCACGTCGCGGTTCCGCGAGCATTGCATTGCCATTCTCAAAGCAGCGGCGGCGGCGTAATGGCCGCCTCACGCTCGCCCCGGCTGCGCTTCACGCTGCGCCAGCTCGAGTATCTGGTGGCGGTTGGAGAGGCAGGCACCATTGCCGAAGCAGCGCACCGGCTCAACGTGTCATCGCCCTCCATTTCAGCTGCAATCAGCCAGTTGGAGGCCGAGTTCGGCGTACAGCTGTTCGTGCGCAAGCCCGCGCACGGGCTGTCGCTGAGCGCTGCGGGAAGGCTGTTTTTGAACGAGGCCAAGCTGCTGCTGCGGCAGGGGCACAACCTTTACAACGTCGCCCACGAGCTGCAGCATGAACTGTCCGGCACCTTGTCGGTCGGCTGCATGGTGACGCTCGCGCCCGTCATCGCACCGGAGCTTTGCAAGTCGTTCATGGACGCGCACCCCGGCATCAGGATCGAGCTTCTCGAAGGCAGCCACGAGGACCTGTTGCGGCGGCTATCCAACGTGGAGATCGACATCGCCGTTTCCTACGACCTGGCGCGGCCGGACAACCTGTCATTCGAGCCATTGTCGGAACTTGTGCCGCATGCCGTAGTGTCGGCCAACTCGCAACTGGCGGCGCTGGATACCGTTTCGCTGGAGCAGCTGGCGAGCGAACCGATGGTGCTGCTCGACCTGCCCTATAGCGCGCAGTATTTCCTGTCGCTGTTTGAGGTGCGGGGCCTGACACCGAATGTCGTTGCCCGGTCCGGCAATCAGGACGTGATCCGGACCATGGTTGCCAATGACTACGGCTATACAATCCTCAATGTCAGGCCGAAGAGCCTGGTCGCGATGGATGGGCGCAAGCTGAAGACCATCCGCCTTGCCGAACAGCACACACCGACCCGGATCGGCGTGATGACGCTGGCAGGTACGGTCAAGCCGCGCATGCTGCTGGCGTTTGAAGAACACTGCCGCAAGACTATCACCCGGGGCTCTATACCCGGCATGATGCAGGACTAGGCCAGGCACCTGCAGCAAGCGTGATGCAGATGCAGCAGGCGGCAGCACTGGCCCAACTGCTGCCCATGAATTTGTTTCCCCGTCGCCTCCGTATACTGATAAAGTTGCCTGACCGGTCACAACAGTGGAGTCATTGGCATGGCGCTGGAGATTATCGGAGCCGGGTTCGGACGCACCGGAACCAATTCACTGAAGCTGGCGCTCGAGCGGCTGGGCTTTGGGCCGTGTCATCACATGTTCGAGGTCAGAGACAATCCCGAACAACTGCCCGCCTGGGAAGCTGCCGCGCGCCGCGAAGCCGTTGACTGGGATGCCGTGTTCGACGGCTACCGTTCACAGGTGGACTGGCCTGGCGCTGCATACTGGCGACAGCTTTCCGAGTATTACCCGGAAGCCAGGGTGATCCTGAGCGTGCGCGATCCGAACGACTGGTTTGACAGTGTTCAATCCACCATTGGCCCATTCATGACCACGATGCGAGGCAAGCACGGCAACGATCATATGAACGCGATTTCGCAGATGTGCGGACAGTTCATCGCCCAGGACATTTTTGATGATCGCCTCAATGACCGGGACCATGCCGTCGCCGTGTTCAAGGCGCACACCGAAGAGGTCAAGGCGACAATTCCGAGCGCCCGGCTCCTCGTCTACGAGACCGGCAGCGGCTGGGGTCCGCTATGCAGTTTCCTCGGCGTGGCAGAACCCGATGAGCCCTATCCGCTGACCAACAGCACCAGGGAATTTCAGGAGCGCGTGGCCGCCCGGCAGTCAGGAGAGGCGTAAACGCAACAGCATTGCGGAGATGGTATGTGAAAGGTCCTCAAGCCTGCTGGCGGGCCTTCAGGACCGGATGCGATAGACCTTCGAAACCACCCGCCAGGCACCTTCATGCAGTAGCAGCGTCAGGATGGTGTCGAAGCGCATGCCGGCCCATTCGTCCTCGACGTGCGCGGTTGCTATATCGCCATGGATCGACAGGTTGCGGATTTCCCACCAGGCCTTGGCTGACTGGTCGCCTTCATCTTCGCACATGCGGATGAAGGCATCCCGCGAGTTCCACAGCAGTTCGCCCTCGTAGTTACCGACTTCGCTTGCATTCTCGAAGAATATTCGCTCCAGCTCGGCTCGGTCTCCAGCCACCATGGCGGTCGCATAGGTACGGACAACCTCGCTGATGGCTGTGATGGCTTCACTATTGGTCACGGCAAGCCTCCCTAAAGTCTTGGTACGGACATTAGTTTCCCAGAATTCCCGGCAACCGCAACCCCTGTTCCTTTGCGCAGTCGAGGGCGATGTCGTAACCGGCATCAGCATGGCGCATGACGCCGGTTGCCGGATCGTTCCACAATACCCGCTCCAGCCGGCGCGCGGCATCGTCAGTGCCATCGCACACGATCACCATGCCGGAATGCTGCGAGTAGCCCATGCCGACGCCACCGCCATGGTGTAGCGACACCCAGGTCGCGCCCGAGGCGGTGTTGAGGAGCGCGTTGAGCAACGGCCAGTCAGACACCGCATCAGAGCCGTCCTTCATGGCTTCGGTCTCGCGGTTGGGCGAGGCGACGGAGCCTGAGTCCAGGTGATCGCGGCCGATCACGACAGGGGCTTTAAGTTCGCCGGACCTGACCATCTCGTTGAAGGCAAGCCCTGCCTTGTGGCGCTCGCCCAGCCCGATCCAGCAAATGCGCGCGGGCAGGCCCTGAAACGCGATGCGCTCGCGCGCCATGTCGAGCCACTGGTGCAGGTGCGCATTGTCCGGAAACAGCTCCTTCATTTTCTGGTCGGTCTTGTAGATGTCTTCAGGATCTCCCGACAGCGCACACCAGCGGAACGGGCCGATACCCTTGCAGAACAGCGGGCGGATATAGGCTGGTACGAAACCAGGGAAAGCGAAGGCATTCTCAAGGCCCTCATCCTTGGCGACCTGGCGGATATTGTTGCCATAATCCAACGTCGGCACTCCGGCATTCCAGAAGTCCACCATCGCTTTCACGTGAACCTTCATGCTGGTGCGCGCCGCCTTCTCGACCGCTGCCGGATCGCTTTCCCGCTTCTCGCGCCATTCGGCCAGCGTCCAGCCCTTCGGCAGGTAGCCATTGATCGGGTCGTGTGCCGAGGTCTGGTCGGTCACGATATCCGGGTGCACACCGCGCTTGACCAGTTCGGGAAACACGTCCGCCGCGTTGCCCAGCAGACCAACCGACTTGGCCTCGCCCGCCTTGGTCCATCGCTCGATCATCTCCAGCGCCTCATCCAGCGAGGTGGCCTTCTCGTCGAGGTACCGGGTGCGGATGCGGAAATCGATGCGGGTCTCGTCGCACTCGACCGCCAGGCAGCAAGCGCCGGCGAACACGGCGGCCAGCGGCTGCGCACCGCCCATGCCGCCGAGACCTGCTGTCAGGATCCACTTGCCCTTGAGGTTGCCGTCATAGTGCTGGCGGCCAGCCTCGGCAAAGGTCTCGTAGGTACCCTGCACGATGCCCTGCGTGCCGATGTAAATCCAAGAGCCCGCAGTCATCTGGCCGTACATCATCAGGCCCTTGCGATCGAGCTCGTTGAAGTGGGCCCACGTGGCCCATTCCGGCACCAGGTTGGAGTTCGCAATAAGCACGCGCGGAGCGTCCTTGTGCGTCCTGAATACGCCCACTGGCTTGCCGGACTGGACCAGCAGCGTCTCGTCGTCTTCCAGCGTCTTGAGCGAGGCGACGATGCGGTCAAAGTCGTCCCAGGTGCGCGCGGCCCGGCCAATGCCGCCATAGACCACCAGTTCATGCGGGTTCTCGGCCACGTCGGGGTGCAGGTTGTTCATCAGCATCCGCATGGGCGCTTCGGTCACCCAGTGTTTCGCGGTGATCTCTGGCCCCGTGGGCGGATAGACGTCTCGCAGGTTGTGGCGGGGGTTGCTGGTCATGTCAGTTGCTCCAGTCGATCATGTGATCATTGCCGGTCGCGCGCACCACGTCAGCCGAGGCGACGAGGCCGGCAGCGGTCTTCATTTCGGTTGCCATGTAGCGGTCTGTGCCCAGCGGCGGCACATCGGCGCGCAGCCGCGCCAGCACTTTCTGCAGGGCCGGGCTGGTCTGCAGCGGCGCGCGGCATTCGATGCCTTGCGAAGCGCACAGCAGTTCCACGCCAAGAATGCTGGCAAGGTTCGGCGTCATGCGCATGAGCCGCCGTGCGCCGTGGGCCGCCATCGA
>JAWVYF010000124.1:0-8497 GCA_033722845.1 Anderseniella sp.
GGCACCACCGGGCTGGAGCCCATGCAAAAGCTGGCCATGCAACGGCTGGCTTTCGAACTGGATCACCAGATTCTCGCGGATGGCGGTCACGTCTCGCGCAATGCCGAAGTGTTGTGCAATCTGCTCGCATTACTGATGCCGCTGCGCGACAGTCTTCAGGCTGCCTATCTGGAAGTACCGGAACCCATCAACGCTGCCATTGAACGAATGTTGCCGATGCTGCGCCTCATGCAGCACGGCGACGGCCGGCTCGCGGTATTCCAGGGCGTGTCACGGACCTGCGCAGGTGCCATAAAGGCGATACTGGAACGGGACAAGATCGGCGGACGCCCGGTGTCTCATGCGAGCCAGTCGGGCTTTGCCCGGCTCGCACACGGCCACACCACGCTTGTCATGGATACAGGCCAGCCTGCAGCACCCGGCGCGAGCCGGACTGCAGCAGCCTCGCCGCTGGCGCTGGAGTTGTGCGACGGCGCTCACCGTATCGTCGTGAACTGCGGCAAGCGCCCGGTGTGCGACCCCGACTGGCAACAAGCAGCCCGGCTGACATCTGCCCATTCGACCATTTGCCTCGACGAGACGGACACTGGGCGTCTGTATGGTGCATCACTGATCCAGAAACTGTTTGGCAACGCTGCATTGCTGTCGCGTGGCCAGGTCGAAGCGGATGTAACCACCGACAAGGCCGGCAGCATCATCTCAGCCCGGCACTCGTGTTACGAAAACGCCTTTGGCCTGACCTGCCGACGCAGCGTGTTTCTCAGCGGCGATGGTCAGGACCTTCGCGGCGAGGATGAGTTTGTTTGCGCTGGCGTAGAGGACGTTGCCAATGCGGACCCGTCCTTCAGGATCCGCTTTCACCTGCACCCCTCGGTCAAGGCAACCTTGTCGCGCGACGGTGCCAGCATCATGCTGCTGTTGCCGAACAAGACCGGCTGGAAGTTCTCTGCACGTGGTGGCCGGCTGTCTCTGGAGCCCAGCATCTACCTGCCCGATACGCGTGCGCCCCGGCCGACCGAGCAGATCGTGATATCCGGCATGGCGGGCCGGCCTGATCGTGTCCAATGGGCTTTCAAGCGCATCCGCAAGCAGAGCCAGAAATCAACGCGCCCCGATGCCGGAGATGCGCCAGAGCTACCATTGGACGCGGGATAACCGACCAACAGCTTATTCAGCCAGCGCCGATGACATGATAACGCTTCGCTCAAGTTCACCTGGAACAGCGGAGAATTCCCATGCAGCCCATACGCCGCGCACTTCTTTCGGTATCCGACAAGACAGGCCTTATCGAGTTCGCCACAGGGTTGGTTGGGATGAAGGTAGAGATCATCTCCACCGGCGGCACGGCGCGCGCGCTCAAGGACGCCGGACTTGCCATCACTGACATTTCCGACTGGACGGGGTTTCCCGAAATCATGGATGGCCGCGTTAAGACGCTACATCCGAAAGTGCATGGGGGCTTGCTTGCGGTGCGTGCCAACACGGATCACCAGCAAGCCATGCAGGACCACAGCATCGGTGGTATCGACCTTCTGTGCGTGAACCTCTATCCGTTCGAGCAGACCCTTGCAGCCGGTGGCAGCTACGAAGAGCTGGTCGAGAACATTGACATTGGCGGACCAGCCATGACCCGCGCTGCCGCCAAGAACCACGCAGACGTCACCACCCTGGTGGACCCATCGGACTACGCAGGCGTGCTTGAAGAAATGAAGGCCAATGGCGGTGCAACTCTTGAAGTCACCCGCCGCCGTCTGGCAGCCAAGGCCTTTGCCCGCACCGCAGCTTACGATTCCATGGTCAGCACCTGGCTGCTGGATCAGGCCGGAGATCGCACCCCCACGTATCGCGCCCTGGGCGGCACGCTGGTGCAGCCTCTGCGCTATGGCGAGAACCCCCACCAGCACGCAGCCTTCTATAGCAATGGCGATAAACGGGAAGGCGTGGCAACCGCCGTTCAGCATCAGGGCAAGGAACTGTCCTACAACAACATCAACGACACCGATGCGGCGTTCGAATGTGTAAGCGAATTCTCCCCGGACGAGGCTTCGGCCTGCGTGATCGTCAAGCACGCAAACCCGTGTGGCGTGGCCGCCGCAGCAAGCCCGCTGGAAGCTTACAAGCTGGCCTTGCGGTGCGATCCGGTCAGTGCATTCGGCGGCATTGTTGCGTTCAACCAACCGATTGATGCGGATACTGCAAAGGCCGTCTCCGAGATCTTCACCGAAGTTATCATCGCGCCCGGCGTCAGCACCGATGCAATGGAAATCTTTGCCGCAAAGAAGAACCTGCGCATCCTGACCACTGAGGGACTGGCCGACCCGGCTCAGCCTGGCCTGTCCTTCAAGACCGTTGCCGGCGGCTTCCTGGTTCAGTCTCGCGACAACGGGCGCATCAGCCTTGGCGACCTGCAGGTCGTCACCAAACGCCAACCCGGCGAACAGGAACTGAAAGACCTGCTGTTTGCCTTCCGTGTCGCCAAGCACGTCAAGTCAAACGCCATCATTTATGCTCGCGATGGCGCTACCGTAGGTATCGGCGCCGGTCAGATGAGCCGTGTCGATTCCAGCCGGATCGCTGCCCACAAGGCGTCGGATGCGGCCGCGGCTGCAGGGCTGGAAGCCAGCCTCGCCAAGGGCAGCGTTGTGGCTTCCGATGCATTTTTCCCGTTTGCCGATGGTTTGTTGCAGGCGGCTGAAGCTGGCGCAACTGCGGTCATTCAGCCCGGTGGTTCGATGCGCGATGACGAAGTCATTGCAGCAGCTGATGAGAAGGGGCTGGCAATGGTATTCACCGGAATGAGGCACTTCCGGCACTAGACCACACGCAGTAGTATGTCCCGGCAGCAAATCACTCGCGGGAGACATCACACATGCTGGTTACCACCACCAACACCATCGAAGGCCGTCGCATCGTTGCTTACAAGGGGCTCGTTGCCGGTGAAGCCATACTGGGCGCAAACCTGTTCCGCGACCTGTTCGCGTCGATCCGTGATATCGTCGGTGGCCGGTCCGGTGCATACGAGCGCGTGCTCAATGACGCCCGCGAGACCGCTGTCGCAGAAATGACCGACAAGGCAGCCGCCATTGGTGGCAATGCCGTGATCGGCGTCGATATCGACTACGAAACCGTTGGCCAGAACGGGTCCATGCTGATGGTCACGGCGGCCGGCACGGCAGTGCTCGTCGAGTAGTTACTAGGGCGGCGCCCAACCATCAGGTCTTGGTCAGACTGCTGACCTGACTTGCGATGACAGCCAGCTTGGCCAGCGAAAAATCTGGTTCACCGGCAATCCGGCGAACCTCGCTGCCGACCTCTTCAAGGCTGCGGGCGTCCGCTACCGCATCAGCTTTGTCGACACGGGCAATGGTAATCGCTCGTAGTGAACGCATTAGGGTCTGGCTTATGCCATCCACCGCCTGCCGGTCGTATTCGCTGTCGGATGAGAGGCCGGCTGCTCCGGCCAGGATTTTGTCCAGACCCAGCTGACCAGCCAGCTCGAAGTACCGGTCTGCCACCCTCTGAACGCCGGCTTTGTTGGTACGTGAAATTCGCACAACATCCAGGCCACGGACCAGATGGCGCACGCCTGCAATCCTTTGTGCAAGGTCTCGTGCCACGCCAAGCGACACCAACTCCTTTGCCTCGCTTTCGAGCTCTTCAAGCTGGCTCGCTGGAAGCAGGCCGCTGAGCTTGCCAGCAATGGCGTTCAACCCATCCGCATAAAGCTTCACCAACGGTGACAACCCGTCAGCAAGATCTTCATTGGCGGCAAACCACCCAGTGGCGTCGCTCAACGCCCGCTTGAGCTTGGCATAAAGCGCAATCTGCCGCGCGCCATCGATCTTGCAATCGAGGCTGTCTATCGCCTCGTTCATGTCGACAAAGCCGAAGCTATCGCGTGCCAACACATAGTGACGGGCTGCATCAGCAGGCCTCACGCCTGCATCGCGGCACAAGTCGATCAGGAACAGCGGACCGCACCGGTTCACAATCGAATTGGCGAGCAGGGTGCAGATGATCTCCGCCCGAAGTTTGTGCGAACGGATTTCATTCGCATAGGACTTGGTCATCCGATCCGGGAAATACCGGAACAGCTCGTGTTCCAGATAGTCATCGCCAGCCAGATTGCCCGCCAGCAGTTCGTTGAACAAAACAATCTTCGAATAGGATACCAGCACCGCCATTTCAGGCCGGGTCAGCTCGCCCCCACTGCTCAGCCGGTCGTTCAACTCTTCAGCTTGGGGCAGAAACTCGATCTCGCGATCAAGCCCGCCTTGTGCTTCGAGGTAGCGGAATAGCCGGGCAAGACCAGCACCGTTCCGGCTCAGGCTGGTTTCTGCCAGGGACAGGCACAAGGTCTGCAGGTAGTTGTTGCGTAAAACCAGCCGTCCGACATCTTCCGTCATCGCTGCCAGCAGCTTGTTGCGCTTCGGCCTGGTCAGCTTGCCGGCAGCTTCTGCTTCACCCAGCGCAATCTTGAGGTTCACTTCCACGTCTGACGAATTCACGCCGGCCGAGTTGTCGATCGCATCGGTGTTGATACGGCCGCCATATCGGGCAAACTCGATTCGCGCCAATTGCGTCATGCCAAGGTTGGCGCCCTCGCCAACCACCTTAACCTGCAGCTGGTCTGCAGAAATCCGGATCGCATCATTGGCCTTGTCACCCGCGTCTGCATGGCTCTCGGTGTGCGCCTTGACGTATGTGCCGATGCCGCCAAACCACAACAGGTCCGCCTGGCATTTGAGAATGGCGGTGATCAGTTCGCCCGGTGTCAGCTTCTGTGCGGACAGGCCGAGCATCTGTCTTGCCTCGGGAGACAGTTCGATCTGCTTTTGCGAGCGGGAGAACACGCCACCGCCCTTGCTGATCAGCTTGTCGTTATAGTCCTGCCAGCTCGATCTGGTCAGTTCGAACAGCCGCTTGCGTTCTGCAAAGCTCTTGGCCGGATCCGGGTCGGGATCAATGAAGATGTCACGGTGATCAAATGCAGCCAGAAGACGTGTCTTGTCCGACAGCAACATGCCGTTGCCAAAAACATCGCCGGACATGTCACCGACACCGATCGCGGTAAATGGTTCAGATTGGATGTCGCGATCCAATTCGCGGAAGTGGCGCTTTACGGCCTCCCATCCACCACGTGCCGTAATGCCCATCTTCTTGTGGTCATAACCCGCCGACCCGCCGGATGCAAAAGCGTCGTCCAGCCAGAAGCCTGCAGCCTGCGAAATGGCATTTGCAACATCTGAGAACGCCGCCGTGCCCTTGTCGGCCGCCACCACAAGATAAGGGTCGTCATCATCATGCCGGATCACGCCTTCGGGCGCGATCAGCTTGTCGCCCCGCGTGTTGTCGGTCACTGAGAGAAGACTGGAGACAAAGCTCTGATAGGCCAGCGTCCCCGCCGCATAGACCTCGTCACGCGAGCCTCCATCAGGCAATTGCCGTGGCACGAAACCACCCTTGGCGCCCACCGGCACAATCACAGAATTCTTGACGTTCTGCGCCTTGGCGAGACCGAGCACCTCGGTCCGGAAATCTTCCGATCGGTCAGACCAGCGCAATCCACCACGGGCAATCTTGCCACCGCGCAGGTGAACGCCTTCAACAAGTGTCGAGTGAACAAAGATTTCAGCAAACGGAACCGGTGCCGGAATGCCCGGCACGTCCTTGCTGCGGATCTTGAAGGCCAGTCCGATTGGTATTTCGCCCTGCAGCTCATCAAGGACATAAAAGTTGGTGCGCACGATAGCCGAGATCACGCCAGCCAGATGCCGAACGATCCGGTCTTCATCAAGGCTCGGAACATCCTGCAAGGCGCTGTCGATGGCTGCAGCAATCTTGTCTTGCTGCCGGTCGCGCGCCTGCATGGACTTCGCGCCCGGCAGGTCGGGCCGGAACCGCACCTCGAACAGATCTGCCAGCAATCGCGCCAGATGATGGTGGCGCACCAGCGTGTTGGCCATGCTGGTCAGCGTGTACGGAAACCCGAGCTGGCGCAGGTAGCGCGCACACGCCCTGAGTGCCACAACCTGCTTCCAGCTCATCCCGGCCGCCAGCACCAGACCATTCAGCTTGTCGCTGTCTGCGCGGCCGGTCCACACCGCCATGAAGCAGTCTTCCAGCGCCGGATATAAGTCTTCAGGTATCCCGGAGCCGTTATGAGCCTCCAGGGCAACTTCATGAATGTTGACCTGGTGAAAATCTTCTTGTTCAAACCGCGGATGCACGATGTAGGTATTCTCGTCGAGCGCCTTCAGCCCCATGTTCTCCAGCAGCGGCAGGCGCGCAGACAGCGGCACTGCACCATCCCTGTGATAGAGCTTCAGGCGAATGCTGCCATGGCCACTGCGAGCCGGCATGAATTCGACCAACGTGTCGGCAGTGTCGCTCAGCAGCTCCATCTCGGAAATATCGTGCAGCGCTTCTTCGATAGGTGTATCGGTCTGGTAGGCCGACCGGAACGCGTCTGAATAGACTGCTGTAAGCCGCCCTGCTCCCGCATCACCGGAGGCCTGTAGCGCTTCGGTCAGGCCATCTTCCCAGCGCCGGGTCGCGTCAATGATGGTTTGTTCGACGACGTGTGAGTCGATATCTTCGTCGTCCGTCAGGCCACAGGTAACGATATAGCGAACCCGCACCAGCATGCCTTCGCCGAAGTTGGGCAGGAACTCAATTACCTTGCCCTTGTAGCTCTGCTCGAGAATGCTGCCGGCCTTCTCCCGAAGCTCGGACGAGAACCGGTCCCGGGGAAAATAAACATAGGCGATGACATAACGACGGAACCGGTCGATTCGGGCAAACAGCCGGGTGCGAGGCCGTTCCTGCAACCGCCACATGCCCATGGCGAGGGGTGCAAGCTCGTCGACGTCGATCTGGAACAGGTCATCGCGCGACATTGTCTCCAGTACGTTCGCCAGCCCCTTGCCGGAATGACCGGATGGCGAAAATCCGCTGCGCGCAGTGACCATCTCGATCTTGCGCTTCAGGATCGGAATGCTGGCCGCAGATTCGGTATAGGCAGCCGAGGTGAACAGGCCCACAATCCGCAACTCGCCCGCAATCTGTCCTGCCTCGTCGTAGTCATAGACGCCGACATAATCCATCACGACCGAACGGTGAATGCGTGACAACAGATCCGATTTCTCGATCAGTATGGCGCGGTCGGTCTGATAGCGCTCGATATCCCGGCGCGATGCATTGCGGAACACATGCCGTGGCTGCAGGCGCAGGATGCCAAGAGCCGAGTTTTCCTGAGGCTTCATCTTGCGGGTGCTGCCCTTGCCCGAAGCCTTGTAGTAACTCATGCCGAGGAAGGTGAACCGGTTGTTCAACAACCACGAGAGGAAGTCGATCGACTCGCTGACCACGGCGGTGGGCAAGGGAGACTGGCCAGAACGCAATGCATCGATGCGCTGCTGCACCTGCTGGCGCATCGGCTGCCAGTCAACCACTGCCGCTCTCACCTCGGCCAGGATGCCTTCAAGTTCGTCCAGTAGCCTGCGCTGTGCAGCCGCATCTGAAATGCGCTCCAGCTGGATATGAATGTAGCTTTCCCGGCTGGCGGTTTCCAGGCTGGCAGCCCTGTCCAGCATCAACTCGAGCTTGCCGCTTCTTGACCGGCTGACCGTGAATACGGGATGCAGCACAGTATGCACTGCATACCCCGCCTTCGACAGCGCATTGACAACCGAGTCCACCAGGAACGGCATGTCGTCATTGAGGATTTCCAGAACTGAGCGGTCTGCCAGCGGCCCCGAACTGACTTCGGGATTCTGGAGCCTGATGCTCAACCGGCCCGGCTTGCGGCTGTCCAGAAAACCGATGGCCTGTGAGGCAATCCATTGCAGATCGGCTTTGGAAAGTCCTTCGACATCTTCTGCAGCCGCTTCACTGAACAAAAGGTCACGAACCTGGGCGACTTTCAACTTGCCGGCACCAGCATTTTTCTTGCCCGCCATGGTTTCCAGCGCCCTCCCGTGAGCTTGTCTGTTTTTTCATCATAAGCCTGATTATCCTGCGTCACAAAGACAGTTACGCAAACATTCTGAAATCGGAGCCCAAGATGCAGAACAAATCCAAAAACCCGACAGCACTCGCACTTAAGCAAGTCGAGGAACTCAGTGAACGCCAGCAGGCCTACTTTGCCAAGTGTGACGAGAAGCTTGGCTTTGTGCCAAACGTCCTGCGTGCCTATGCCTTTGCACCAGCAAAGCTGCAGGCATTTGCTGACATGTACAACGACCTGATGCTGGGCGACTCGTCGCTGTCCAAGCTGGAGCGCGAGCTAATCGCTGTTGCCGTCTCCAGCGTCAATCACTGTTACTACTGCCTCACCGCTCACGGCGCAGCTGTGCGCCAGCTTTCCGGCAACCCCGCACTGGGCGAACAGATGGTCATGAACTACCGTGCCGCCGAAGGTCTGACGGCCAAGCAGGTTGCCATGCTGGATTTCGCCGACAAGCTGACGCGCGAGCCCCATGCCATTGTCGAGGCA
>JAWVYF010000125.1:0-8489 GCA_033722845.1 Anderseniella sp.
CGAGGCTAAAAAAGTGCTGCAGGCTGCCATACGGTCGATGGATGAGACCGACGATGGTTGGGTGAACCTGTCCGCTCTGGGCACGCAGTTGGCCAATCTCAGCTCTGACTTCGACCCGCGGAACTATGGCTTCAAGAAGTTGAGCGACATGACGCGGGGCACTGCAGGCTTCGAGGTGGAAAAAATACCAAGTGGCCAACTCAGGGTCCGTACTGCCAAGCGCAACAAACCAGCCAAAAAGCGATCAGCTGCTCAGAAACAGGCGTAATCACTCGTCCAGCTTGGGGGGCTGCTTGCGCAATTTCGCCGGTGTACGCGACAGGTGAACGGGCGCACCAACCGAGCGATACCCGCCCTGCTCCCACACCATGTTGTTGTGCTCAGTCTGTGGATGGCTGAAGGCTTGTGCCATGTCCAGGACCGGCGCACATGGTACGCCCGCGCGGTTCAGCTGTTCAGCCAGTGACACAACCTCAAAATTCGCCAGCGCCTGCTCCAGCAAGACCTTCAATTCAGCCCGGTGCGCGCAGCGGCTGGCATTGTTGGCAAACCGTTCCTCCTGCGCCACATGCGCGATACCGATCACTTCGCAAAGCCTGGCGAACTGGCGGTCCGACCCCACCGTAAGGAAAATTGGCCCGGTGGCCGTTTCATAAGTGTCGTAGGGCGTAATGTTGGGGTGAGCGTTGCCGGTCAGGCCGGGCAACTTGCCGGTGGCGAGGAAATTGGCCGAATGCGGGTGCAACATGGACAGGCCAGAGTCCAGCAGCGATACATCCACCTGTTGCCCCTTGCCACTGCGCGCCCGTTCCTGCAGCGCCAGCAGAATACCGATAACCGCGTTCAACCCCGTGACCAGATCACATACAGGCACTCCGACACGCAATGACCTGCCCCCGGTTTCGCCATTGATGCTCATCATGCCGGACATGGCCTGCAGCGCTGCATCATATGCCGGCAAGCCACCGCAGGGTCCGTCATCGCCATATCCGGTAATGCGGCAATGGATCAGGTGGGGAAATTCACTCTCCAGCCGCTCTTTCGAAAAGCCCCACTTGTCCAGCCCTCCCTTCTTGAAGTTCTCGATCAGTACATCAGCCCCTGCCATCAGTGCGGCAAGTGTGTTGCGCGCGTGCTCCTCGTTCAGGTCCAGCACAATGCCGCGCTTGTTGCGGTTGACACCCATGAAGTAGGCGGACGTCTCGCCGATGAACGGCGGCCCCCAGCGCCGCGTCTCATCGCCGCCAGGCGCTTCGACCTTTAGAACGTCCGCGCCATGATCACCCAGTATCTGCGTGGCGTAAGGTCCTGCCAGCACCCGGCTCAGGTCGAGGATTTTCAGTCCCTCCAGCGCACCGCCAGATGGAGTCTCATCCCAGTCAGCAGCCATCAAGCAACTCCCTCAATATGATTTCGGCAACCCGAGGACGCGCTCGGATACGAAGTTCAGGATCATTTGCTGGCTCACCGGTGCAAGCACCGGGATCATCACTTCGCGCAGCAGCCGCTCAACGTGAAATTCCTTGGCATATCCCATGCCGCCATGGGTCTTGACCGCATTGGTGCAGGCCTTCAGCGCGGCTTCCGCCCCGAGATACTTGGCGGCGTTGGCCTCCGCGCCACACGGCTCACCCGCATCATACTTGCGGGCTGCTTCCAGCGCCATGAGCTCAGCCGCCTTCAGTTCCATCCAGCTTTCTGCCAGCGGGTGCTGGATCGACTGGTTCTGGCCGATTGGCCGGCCAAACACCTCGCGCTCGCTTGCATACCGCGACGCACGCTCGATTGCATTCTGGGCCATACCGACCGCCTCGATCCCGATCAGAATGCGCTCCGGGTTGAGGCTGTCCAGAAGGTACCGGAAACCTTCCCCTTCCTCACCAATACGGTCATCGTCGGACACGACCAGGTTGTCGATGAACAGTTGATTTGAATCCACTGCAGAGCGGCCCATCTTCGGAATTTCCAGGGCCTCGATGCGGTCGCGGTCGAAGCTTGTGTAGAACAGGCTCAGCCCTTGCGTCTTCTTTTCGCACTCTTCGTAGGGCGTGGTGCGCGCCAGCACCATGATGTGACTGGCGTGCTGGGCGGTCGTGGTCCAGATCTTCTGGCCATTGATGACGTAGCCCGAGTTGGTGCGCTTCGCGAATGTCCTGATGCGGGTGGTATCCAGACCGGCGTTCGGCTCGGTCACCGCAAAGCACGCCTTATGCTCGCCGCGCACCAGCGGCGGCAGCATCCGCGCGCGCTGTTCGTCGGTGCCGTGGATCACAATCGGATGTGGGCCGAACAGGTTGATGTGAATGGCCGATGCTGCAGTAAACCCTCCACAGGCGGCCACACGCTGCATCATCAAGGCGGCTTCGGTGACACCAAGCCCCGCCCCGCCATAGGCCTCGGGCATGGTAATGCCCAGCCAGCCCGCCTCAGCCATGGTCCGGTGAAATGTATCGGGAAACGCACCGTCGCGGTCGCAGGTACGCCAGTAGTCATCGTCGAAGCCTGCACACACGCGGCTCACGCCATCGATCAGATCCTGGTGCTGAAGCATGAAATTTCCGGTCATCAGCTGGCTAAGTTACGAGACTGCACAGCAGCCCTGCAACCGCAATTCATGAGTATGTTGACACTAATCAACGCGGCCAAGACAACGGGACGTTAGCATTCGTGGCATCATAGGCTGAAAGGAGGTCATGCCATGAAGCTTCCAGCCATCTTGACAAGCGTTGCCGCGGCCACTCTGGCTCTTTCGATGGCAGCCGATAAGGCGCAGGCTGCGCGCAATTGCGGTTATGGCTGGGCCATTCCCGGAACATACCGGATCACTGGCAATTTCCGTGGAGCCACCGAGTCCGGCGCAGCCAAGCTTACCAATGATTGCCGGGTCATATTGCAAATTCCAGGTGTATTTTCCGGCGGCAGTGTGAGGCGATCTGGCGGGTGTCTGCTGTTCAGCTTCAAGGTTGAAGGCGAGGCGCGCGTGTTCACGGCACGCTGGTGCAACACCTACGGCATCGTACCCTGGCAGGGCCGCAATATCCGGGCCAGCGTGACACGCATAAAGCGTGAGCCTGCCCCCACGCGTCAGAAGCGCAACTACAACATCCAGTGAGGATCGGAACGATGTTACGCAGACTGCTCTTGGGGGCCGGACTTAGTGCATTGACCCTGGCCATGCTTGTCTTGCCCACCGTACCGGCCACCAGCCCTGCTGACGGGCTTTTGCAGCAGGAACGCTCGGTGCTGTCGGGCGATGATGCGCACGAGTTTGGCGACGGGTTCATGCTGGCGCTTGGCGGAAAGCTTTATGACGACTTGTGGTCTGCCAGTGACGCAACCCCGCCAATGGCGCGTAATCCTTCATATCCAGCCAATGAAAACGTCAGCGTTACCGATACCTGGCGCTGCGTGTCCTGCCATGGGTGGGACTACAAGGGCACCGGCAAGATGCAGCAGCGGCTTAGCTTGCGCCAGCTTGACGGCAAGCCAATGCCCGACTTGCGTGCCCGTTTCGACAAGGCCCACCCTGACTATGCCGAACTTGGGTTGGGCGACCTGTCGCTTGACCTCATCATGTTGTTTCTGGGTGCAGGCCAGGTCGACCATGCAGCCTTCCAGCTTGATAAGCCCGTACCGGCGATCAACATGGCACGCGGTCAGGACATTTTCGAAGGTGTATGCATGAACTGCCATGACCCTGATGGCACTGCGGGACTACCACCACGCGACGACCGCAAACCAAGCCTCGGCTGGCTTGCCCGGAACAGACCCAACCAGGTATTGCACCGGATCATAAACGGGTATCCGGGGCAGGCCATGCTGGCATTGCGCTTCATGGAAGATGCCGCGGTACGCGACCTGATCGCCTATATGCGCTCGCTTGACCCAAACACACCGTGACCGGACAAGCAGGGCTTGATCGTTCCGCCATAATCGGCACATTGCTGGCACCACACTGACAGCAATTGCCGGAAATACCCTTCATGCCGCTTCCCCCCGTACTGCACAATCTTGCCCTGCCGGTCATCGGCGCACCGCTGTTCATCATTTCGTGCCCCGCCCTTGTTATCGCCCAGTGCAAGGCCGGCATTGTTGGTTCCTTTCCGGCACTCAACGCGCGCGAAGCTGATGGGGAACCGCCCATGCTGGAGGCCTGGCTCAAGCAGATTACCGAGGAGCTTGACCGGCACAACCAGTCCAACCCCGATGCACCCGCGGCGCCGTTTGCGGTCAACCAGATCGTGCACAAGTCCAACACCCGGCTGCAGCGCGATGTCGACATTTGCGCCAGGTGGAAAGTGCCGGTGTGGATCACCTCGCTGGGCGCGCGCGAAGAGGTCAACACCACCGCGCATCAGGCCGGCGGCATAACCTTGCACGATGTCATCAACAACCGCTTTGCCAAGAAAGCCGTCGAAAAAGGCGCGGACGGGCTGATTGCCGTAGCTGCCGGCGCGGGCGGCCATGCGGGAACAACCTCGCCATTCGCACTGGTGCAGGAAATCCGCGAATGGTTTGAAGGCCCCCTGTTCGTGTCCGGTTCCATTGCAACCGGCAATGCTGTGCTGGCCGCACAGGCCATGGGCGCAGATGGCGGTTACATCGGTTCTGCCTTCATCGCCACGCAAGAGGCCAACGCGGTTGAGAAATACAAACAGATGATTACCGAGTGCGCCTCGCCGGATATTATCTATTCCAGCACCTTCACCGGCGTGCACGGCAACTACCTCAAGCCCTCTGTCGAGGCCGCCGGACTTGACCCGGACAACTTACCTGTACGCGACGCAACGTCAATGGACTTCGGCTCCGGCTCATCGAAGCCGAAGAGCTGGAAGGACATCTGGGGTGCCGGACAGGGCATCGGCGCGGTGAAGGCTGTCGTTCCAGCTGCCGAACGCGTGGCGCAGCTCAAGCGCGAATACGAGGCGGCAAAGGCAAGTCTTTGCAGCTGATCAGGTGTCTAGCCCACCCAGCGCCGACAGCCGGTCCATGTGATAATCGAGCCCACCAAACTCCAGTTCGATCATGGTCAACCGCTTGAAATAATGACCGATGGCATATTCCATCGTCATGCCGACCCCGCCATGCAGTTGCACCGCCGCCTGACCTACAGCTCGGGCCGAACGGCACACCTGGATCTTTGCCGCCGAGAGCGCGGCATCGCGCGCATCTGCATCGTCCCAGCCGGCCATCATCGTGGCATAAAGCGCCATCGAACGAGCCTGCTCAACCTCGATCACCATATCCGCGGCAGTATGTTGAAGTGCCTGGAACGCGCCAATGGCGCGGCCGAACTGTTCGCGCTCCTTCATGTATTCGCCAGTCAGCTCCAGCGCCTTGTCCATCGCGCCAATGGCTTCCGCACACACCGCTGCGAGCCCTGCCGCCTCGGCTTTCGCAATTGCCTCGTCTGCCGCAAGGCCACCGGCAAGTCGTTCTGCAGGCGTGTCCTCAAACATGACTTCCGCTGCGCGCATCCCGTCCTGTGTTTCCATATCACGCCGCACGGCAGTCTCGCGCTGCACGAGAAACAATCCGGTTTCGTCTCCAGCATTCGCAGAGACGATCAGCACATCGGCCTGGGCACCGTGGCGCACTGGCGACTTCACACCATTGAGCCACCAGCCATCAGCGGTTTCGCGAGCAGCAACCGAAAGGCTTTCAACCTCACCCGCCCACCTTGCGGGCTCGTGGTGAGCAAACGCGGCCACCGCATCACCAGTGGCGATTCTTTCCAGCAGTGGGCCAGCCTGCGCTTCACTGGCTGCTTTCAGCAGCACCGGCGCCAGCACACAGGTTGACAGAAACGGTTCGACCGCCAAGGCCCTGCCAAATTCACTCATGACGATGAAGGTTTCAGCCGCGCTAGCGCCCAGCCCGCCATGTGCCTCAGGTACGTTAAGCGCCGTCAAGCCCATCTCCGCAAAAGCCTGCCACATGGCCGCATCGCAGCCGCGCTGAGATGCGCGATACGCGTTGCGTTGCTCGAAGCTGTAGTTGTCCGCCAGCAGCCGCGACAGGCTTTCGCGCAACATGCGTTGTTCATCGGACAGTTCGAAATCCATCAGCGTCAAAGCCCCAATATCGTCTTGGCGATGATGTTCTTCTGGATTTCGTTCGACCCGCCATAGATCGAAACCTTACGGGCATTGAAATAAAGCGCCGCTGCAGCATCGGCCCAGTCGGGGATGGTTGCGTCGTTTGCCCCTTCGGAACCCTTGCCCGTGCGCATCAAGGACATCTCTCCAGCTACATCCAGGTACAGTTCGGTGGTCTTTTGCTGCAGTTCCGAGCCCTTGATCTTGAGGACCGACGATGCGGGGTCAGGCTTGCCAGTATTGCCCCTCGCCGCTTCCGCTGACAGCACCCGCATGGCGGTAATCTCCAGCGACTTCAATTCAATTTGCGTTTCAATGAACCGGTCGCGGAACCGGGGGTGCTCGATCAGCGGCCTGCCGGAGACCCTTCGTTCGCGCGCCAGCCGTTCGATCACCCGCATCCGGCCCTTGGAGATGCCAATGCGGGCAATTCCCACCCGCTCGTTGCCGAGCAGGAACTTGGCATAGTCCCAGCCCTTGTTCTCCTCTCCCACCAGCGCATCACCGGGCACACATACATCATCGAAGAACACCTCGTTGATCTCCGTGCCGCCATCGATAGTCTGGATCGGCCGCACAGTGATGCCGGGTGTTTTCATGTTCAGAAGGAAGAACGATATGCCGGCTTGCTTCTTGGCGTCCGGGTCGGTGCGGGCCAGCACGAAAATCATGTTGGCGTGCTGGGCCAGCGTCGTCCAGGTCTTCTGACCGTTGATCAACCAGCCATCGCCATTTCGCACCGCCTTCGTCCTCAGCGAGGCAAGATCGGATCCGGCACCGGGTTCGGAAAAGCCCTGACACCACCAGTCTTCCAGATTGGCAATGCGCGGCAGATAGTGCGACTTTTGCTCGTCCGATCCGAACGTGTAGATCACCGGACCGACCATGTTGACGCCAAAGCTCAACAGATCGGGCGAAGGCGCTGCCTGCATTTCCTCGATAAAGATGTACTGCTGTACCGCAGACCAGCCTGGCCCGCCATGTTCAACCGGCCAGCGCGGTGTGGCCCATCCCTTCTCATGCAGGATACGCGTCCACTCCACCACCATGTCGCGGGTTGGCGGGCGCAGTTGCTCCATGTGATGGCGGATATGAGCCGGCAGGTGCTCAGCAATGAACGTCCGCACTTCGGCGCGAAACGCTTCGTCTTCCGGCTTGAGTTCGAGTTGCATCAGGGCCGACCCTTTAGCTTGCGGCAAGGGCGGAAACGCTAGAAAGGGCTAACGTCCAAGTCAACGGTTGCCGCGAGCTTCAACTGTCACCCCATCTGCGATCGTATCTCCGGGATGCACAATGACCGTATCTCCCTCTTCCAAGCCTGAGCGCACCTGCGCATGGGTATCGGAGAAGCTGTCCAGTTCCACGTCCCGCTGTTGCGCCTTGCCATCCTCAACGGCAAACACCGACCATTGAGTGCCTTTGCTAAACAAAGCCCCGATTGGCACCTGAACGGCATCGTCCGTCCGCGTCTTGACGATCCTCACCAACACCTTGAAGGCATGGCCCAGCTTGCTGCCTGCATCAGCTGGGTCGTCAAAATCCAGCACCGTATTGACGCGCTGCTCCTCGATACCAAGTGCCGACACCTTGGTGAACCCGGCCGGTTCGACCCGGCGCACCTTCGCCGTAAGTACGTCGTCTCCACCCCAGCTTTCGATACGCGCTGTCATGCCCGGCGTGACGCCAACCGCATCTGTGGATAGAAGGTCAACGACGATCTCCATGTCGGATATGTCACCAATTTCAAGACTGGTTGTACCGGCCTGCACGACCTGCTCGCTCTCCGTCACCACCTTCAGCACCGTACCTGCCAAGGGGGCGGTTATCGCCATGCAGCACTGGTCATTTGCAACTTGACTACCCAATTGCAGCGGCTCCATCTCGCGCGCGCGGGCCGACTGAAGCTCCTGTTCGCGCAGGCTCAAGGCGGCTTCTGCCTGTTTGAGCTCGGCTTCCTTCACCCTGATCTGCAATTCTGACTGATCCATCTGGGCCTGCGAGATCACCCGCCTGCGCACAAGTTCCGAGGCGCGGTCGAAGTCTGCTTTCGCAAATCTCAATGCCGACTGCGCCTGTCGCACCTGGGCCTGTGCCAGTCCTACGGCGGCTTCGGCTGCGCGGGTGGCGGCGGCCAGTTCCAGCCGCGACCGCACATCCCTGATCGGTGGATCGACAGGCCGCAGGCTGGCAACCCTTTCGCCGCTGGCCACCCGGTCCCCGGCGTGCAAGTTCAACCGCTCCAGCTTGCCGGCGATGGGGGCCGAGATGCGATAGACCTCCCGAACGCGCGTTTCACCCTCCTCGCTAACCATCACCTCGAAGGTCCCGCGCCCGATCGTCTGAACATCCACCTGTACCGGCTCCGGCACAAACAGGTACCAAGCCGCAAAC
>JAWVYF010000126.1:0-8464 GCA_033722845.1 Anderseniella sp.
CATCTGTGACCGGCGGACACTTCGGGGCGGGCCTCGGAGTTGTCGAACTGACCGTGGCGCTGCACTATGCATACAATACGCCGGACGACCGGCTGATCTGGGATGTGAGCCACCAGGCCTATCCGCACAAGATCCTGACCGGGCGGCGCGACCGCATCCGCAAGATCCGCCAGTCGGACGGGCTTTACGGGTTCACCAAGCGCACCGAGAGCGAGTACGATCCGTTCGGCGCAGCGCACTCCTCCACCTCGATTTCTGCCGGGCTGGGCATGGCCGTGGCGCGCGACCTGCAGGGCAAGGACAATCACGTCATTGCCGTGATCGGCGATGGCTCGATGAGTGCCGGCATGGCCTACGAGGCAATGAACAATGCCGGCGCGCTGGACAGCCGCATGCTGGTGGTGCTCAACGACAATGGCATGTCGATTGCGCCGGGCGTGGGCGCGCTGACCAACTACCTGTCGTGGCTGGTCTCAACGCATCCGTTCCTGTCAATCCGCGATATTGCGCTGAAACTGTCGAACAAGTTTCCGAAGACGCTGCGCAAGGCGGCAGAACGCGTTGACGAATATGCCCGCGGCATGGTGATGGGCGGTACGCTGTTCGAGGAACTGGGCTTCTACTATGTCGGCCCGGTTGACGGACACGACCTGGAGACGCTGGTGCCGGTGTTGCAGAACATTCGCGAGGCCAAGGAAGTTGGCCCGGTGCTGCTGCACGTGGTGACCGAGAAGGGCCGCGGCCATCCGTTCCAGGACACCAACAAGGAAAAGCATCACGCGGTTGGCAAGTTCGACCCCGTGACCTTCGAAGCCAAGAAGGCAACCTCCAACGCGCCCAGCTACACATCGGTGTTCGCGCAGTCGCTGATCAAGCACGCCGAGGACGATGAAAAGATCATTGCCATTACCGCGGCCATGCCATCAGGCACCGGGGTGGACAAGTTCGAACAGCATTACCCTGACCGCACGTTCGATGTCGGCATTGCCGAACAGCACGCGGTCACGTTTGCTGCCGGCATGGCAACGGAAGGGCTCAAGCCGTTCTGCGCCATCTACTCGACCTTCCTGCAGCGCGCCTATGACCAGGTGGTGCATGACGTGGCCCTGCAGAAGCTGCCGGTGCGCTTTGCCATCGACCGGGCTGGCCTGGTGGGCCAGGACGGTGCGACCCACGCCGGCACCTTCGACGTTGCTTACCTCGCCTGCCTGCCAAACATGGTGGTGATGGCTGCTGGTGACGAAGCCGAACTGATGCACATGGTGGCAACGGCTGTTGCCTACGAGGACGGTCCGTGCGCGTTCCGCTATCCGCGCGGCGAAGGCGTGGGCGTCGACATGCCGGAAATCGGCACGCCGCTTGAAATCGGCAAGGGCCGGATCATGCGCGAAGGCACCAAGGCAGCCCTGCTGAACCTCGGCGGGCGGCTGAGCACCTGTCTCAAGGCAGCAGAAGACCTGGAAGCCCGTGGCGTATCCGTGACGGTGGCCGATGCCCGGTTTGCCAAGCCGCTGGATACCGCGATGGTCGAAAACCTGGTGAAGAACCACGAACTGGTCATCACCATCGAGGAAGGCTCAATCGGTGGCTTCTCGAGCCACGTGCTGCATCATCTGGCCCATCAGGGCATGTTGCAGGGTGGCGCTGTCGTCAAGCCGATGACCTTGCCGGATGCCTTCATCGGGCACGGCGCACCGGACTGGCAGTACAAGCAGGCCCGGCTCGAGGCAGACGACATCGTGGTCGAGGTGCTGCGTGGACTGAAGCTCGACAAGAAGGTTCTCGAGTTCGCCAACAGCAAGTCCTGATCCCGGGGCTTTCTCAAGTGACAGGACGGCTGCGGCAGAAATTGGCTGCCGGCCGTGGTGGAAGCACATGATGGCAGAACAGACTGAACGGCAAGGGTCCGGAAAATCACCGGTCGCCGAGGCGCGCGATATCGCGCGGACGGTGAAAGATGCCTCGACATCGTTTTACTGGGCCATGCGGCTGCTGCCCAAGCCACAGCGTGAGGCAATGTTTGCGGTCTACTCGTTCTGCCGCAAGGTGGACGATATTGCCGACAGTGAAACCCTGAGCCCGGATGAAAAGCGCAAGCAACTGGATGCCTGGCGCAAGGAAGTTGACGCGCTTTATGCCGGCCAGCCGTCATGGCCGGAAACCCGGGCTCTGGAACAGCCACTGAAAGACTTTTCGCTGCGCCGTGATGACTTCATGGAGGTCATTGCCGGCATGGAGATGGACGTGGGCGAGCCGGTGGTTGCGCCGGACATGAAGACCTTCGATCTTTATGTGGACCGCGTGGCGTGCGCCGTCGGCCGGCTGTGCGTGTGCGTGTTCGGCGACCCGTCCGAGCATGGTGTCGACGTGGCGCATCATACGGGCCGTGCGCTGCAGATCACCAACATATTGCGCGACGTGGACGAAGATGCGGGCATCGGCCGGGTGTACCTGCCGCGCGAGTTGATGGAGAAGCACGGGCTGGACTGGTCCGAGCCCAAGACCCTGACATCGCAGGACGGATATGTGGCGATGTGGCGGGAACTGGCCGAGATTGCGCGCCAGGAATACGATTTTGCCGACGACGCCATGGCGCTGTGCCGCAAGGACGTGATGCGCCCTGCCCGGATCATGAAGTCGGTGTACCAGCGAAACCTTGAGCGGATGATGGCGCTGCCGGACGCAGCGCTGGCAGACTCTTCCGTGTCCAAGCGGCTGGTGGGCGGCAAGGAAAAGCTGCTGATCGCCCTGCGGCACGGCTTTTTCTAGGCGGCGCACCAGCATGGCAACAGCACACATCATAGGCGCCGGCGTGGCTGGCCTGTCAGCCGCCCTTGAACTGTCCAAGGCGCAATACCGTGTCGTCATGTACGAGCAGACCGGCCATGCAGGCGGGCGCTGCCGGTCGTTCCATGATCCGGCGCTGGATGCCATCATCGACAATGGCAACCACCTGCTGCTGTCCGGCAACAAGTCTGCGCTGAGCTATCTTGAAACGGTGAATGCGCTGGATGAACTGATCGGGCCGGATACGGCGGCGTTTCCGTTTGTGGATGTTGCCACGCGCGAGCGCTGGACCATTGAACTGAACAAGGGCCCGATGCCGTGGTGGATCCTCGACAAGGACCGCCGGGTGCCAGGGACACGGCTTTCGGAGTACCTGACCGGCCTGAAGCTGTTGAGCGCGGGCAATCGCACGGTCAAACAGCTTTTTGCTGGCCAGGGCGCGCTCTACGAACGGTTCTGGGACCCGTTCACCGTGGGCGTGATGAACACGTTGCCGGAAGAAGCCGCGGCACGGCTGCTGACCCCGGTGATAAGGGAAACACTGGCAAGGGGCGCCGACTATTCCCGGCCGATGATTTCGAAGCGCGGGCTGTCTTTCACGTTCGTCGATCCGGCCCTGAAGTGGCTGGAGGCACGCGGCGCAGACATCAGGCTCAACTGCCGCGTCTCCGGCATTGAAGACGATGGCAACCGGGTGACGGCCATCGTGACCGGCCAGGGCCGCGAAGAGGTGAAGCCGGGCGATGTTGTGGTTTCGGCCCTGCCCGCGTGGTTTGCCGGCATGGTGCTGGGAACCATCAGCGCGCCGGATGCGTTTGTTCCGATAGTGAATGTTCACTACCGTGTCGAAAACGCCCGCATGCCACTGATGAAACACCACGTTCTCGGACTGCTGAACTCCATGTCCCACTGGCTGTTCGTGCGCGACGACGTAGCCTCAGTGACCATATCGGCGGGCGACAAGGCGGCTGCAATGGACCGGCAGGAGCTGCTGGCCATGGTGTGGCGCGAGATTGCACCGGAGATGGACCAGGATCCAGACCAGTTGCCGGGCCGCACCCGGGTGCTCACCGAGCGCCGAGCAACCTTCAAGGGAACCGTGGAACAGCTGTCAAAGCGGCCCGCACCGCCCACAAAATGGCACAATCTGGTGCTTGCTGGGGACTGGGTCGACAATGGTTTACCGTCGACCATCGAAGGATCAATAAGGTCGGGGCAAACCGCCGCACACCACCTTTTGAAGGTGGTTTCCAGTTGACTAATACGGCAGTTTTCCGTTTTTAGAGAGTTACTGGCAGTCGAGAGGGCGTGACTCGGCCGATGGTTAGCTGAAAAGTCGAGGTTACATGCAGTCTAACGTTTACGTCCTCCGCCCGCAGTCTGGCGTTACGCCGACTATTGTCGCAGATGCAGCAAATACCGCGCACGATGCCGCGCAGCACCTGATGGCGCTGCAGCAGGCCGACGGCCACCTGGTTTTCGAGCTGGAAGCCGATGCGACGATCCCGGCAGAGTACATCTTCCTCAATCATTTTCTGGATATGCGCGAGCCCGAGCTGGAAGCCGAGATGGGTGAATACCTGCGTTCGCTGCAATCCAAGACGCATGGCGGCTGGCCGCTGTTCCACGAAGGCGGGTTCAACATTTCGGCTTCTGTGAAGGCCTATTATGCGCTCAAGCTGATCGGCGACAAGGAAGACGAGCCGCACATGGTGCGCGCACGTAACGCCATTCTGGCGCACGGCGGCGCTGAAACGTCCAACGTGTTCTGCCGCTACTCGCTGGCGCTGTTCGGGCAGGTGCCGTGGCGCGGCGTTCCTGCCATGCCGGTCGAACTCATGCTGATGCCGAAGTGGTTCCCGGCGAACATCTGGAAATTTGCCTACTGGTCGCGCACGGTGATCGCGCCGCTGACCATTCTCGCCGCCCTCAAGCCGCTTGCGCGCAACCCTTCGGGCGCAACCTGCCGTGAGATTTTCTGCACGCCCCCTGAGAACATCAAGGTGTGGAACCACAATCATACCGGCAGCCGCTGGGGCGAGTTCTTCCTGCAGATCGACAAGCTGCTGCACCCGGCCGAGAAGCACATCTTCCCGCGCCTGCCGTTCCGCAAGGCCGCGATCAAGAAGTCGCTTGAATTCATTCACCCGCGCCTGAACGGCGAAGATGGACTGGGGGCGATCTTCCCGGCCATGGCCAATACGGCGATGGCCTATGACGCGCTGGGCTTCAGCCCGGATCACCCGGATTTCCAGATTGCCCTGGCCTCGTGCCGCAAGCTGGTGACCAACCGGCGAAAGGAAAAGGGTGAAGGCCCGCGCTATGCACAGCCGTGCGTGTCGCCGATCTGGGACACGTCGTTGGGTGCACACGCCCTGCTCGAAGCCGGCGTGCCGGAAGACGACAAGCGCGTTGTCAGCATGTGCGACTGGCTTGCAGCCGAGCAGATCCTCGATGTGAAGGGCGACTGGGCAATCAACGCGCCGGACCTTGAGCCGGGCGGCTGGGCGTTCCAGTACAAGAACGATTACTATCCGGATGTGGACGATACGGCGGTGGTTGGCATGTTGCTGCACCGGGTCGACCCGGTCCGCTACAAGCTGAACATCGAACGTGCGGCCAAGTGGATCGAGGGCATGCAGTCTTCCGACGGCGGCTGGGGCGCGTTCGACATCGACAACAATGCCGAGTTCCTGAACACCATCCCGTTTGCAGATCACGGCGCCCTGCTCGACCCGCCGACCGTGGACGTTGCCGCCCGCTGCCTGTCGTTCCTGGCGCAGATCGGCTATCCGAGCGACCATCCGTGCATCCGCCGCGGCATTGAGTTCATCAAGTCGGAACAGGAAGACGATGGCTCCTGGTTTGGCCGCTGGGGCACCAATTACATTTACGGCACCTGGTCCGCCCTGAACGCGCTCAACGCCGTGGGCGAAGACATGGACCAGCCCTGGATCAGAAAGTCGGTCGAGTGGCTGATTTCGCAGCAGCGCGACGATGGCGGCTGGGGCGAAGATGGCGCGACCTACTGGAAGGAACGCCGTGGCGAGTGCAAGTCGTCGACGCCGTCGCAAACGGCATGGGCGATGCTGGGCCTGATGGCAGCCGGCGAGGTTGAGCACGATGCAGTTGCCCGCGGTGCACAGTACATCACCGAAGCACCGCGCGAAGGCGCCAAGTGGGACGAACCGTGGTACACGGCCGTCGGGTTCCCGCGGGTGTTCTACCTGCGCTATCATGGCTACTCGGCTTACTTCCCGACCTGGGCGCTGGGCCGCTATTCCAACCTGATGCGCGGCAACTCCAAGAAAGTACAGTGGGGCATGTGAGGCATTTGCCTCACCCGCCTGCGCCTGACCTGAAGCCGGTAGACCTATTTCCGGTTGACGAAGCTGTGCGCCGCGCGCATGAGCTTGAGCCATGATGACCGACATCACATCTTCTGCAACCGCAGGCCCCGTATGCCTGGTGACCGCGCTGGCACAGGAACATGCGGTGGTGCGCAAATCCATCGGTGACGACACCACGCACCTTGTTGCCGTCCAGTCCGGCATTGGGCGGGCCGCCGGATTCATTGCTGCAGAGGAACTCAGTCACTCACAACCGGCACTGGCCGGTTTGGTTTCAATCGGCTTTTGTGGTGGCCTTTCGCCGGACTTGCGCAGTGGTGCTATCGTGATGCCCAGGCGCATCATCACCCCCGACACGGAAGAGAGCTTTTCTGCCGATCCGGACTGGCATGCCCGTGTTGCCGCGCAACTTGCTGCGCTGAAGCCTGAGACGGAAGCGGCGCTTTACTCGGCCAATGACATGCTCGAAACGCCGGCTGCAAAACGGGACGTTCATGAGCGGTGCCATGCGTGTGCCGTGGACATGGAAAGTGCTGGCATTGCCCATGCAGCACAACGGCTGCGGGTGCCGTTTCTTGCCATTCGCATCGTGCTGGACGAGGCAGCAGACACCCTGCCCCGGGCAGCGGCCAATGCGGTGCATGCAGACGGCAATCTGAATGCAAAGGGGCTGGTCGGCGGCCTGGTTCGCAACCCCAGGGACGTGCCTGCATTGATGGCGCTGGGCCGCAAGTCATCACTGGCACAGAAACAGTTGAAAGCCGTGTGCGAGGCGCTGGGACCGGACTTCGGGCGCGCATAGGCCAAACAAAAACCCCGGCGTCATGACTGGCACCGGGGTGTAATCTCGTGCGGCGAGGTGACTGCCTCCTGCCCGTGGCAGGCGATCAGTCTTATTCGGCCGCGACGTTGGTCGGGGTGTGAATTTCCTTCATCACCTTTTCAACGTGCTGCTCATGCAGGTCGTAGTCGGCCTTGCGGGCCTGCGTCAGGTCGATCTCGGGCGCAAAGTCGCCTTCGGTCTTGACGCCGCGCATGGCAACCACGAGGGCCTTGAGCGGGTTGTTCGTGGCATCGGCTGCCGCGGTCGGCTCATAACCACAGTGGGCCATGCAGTTGGCGCACTTCTCGTAGCGGCCTGTGCCGTATGAATCCCAGTCGGTGGTTTCCATGAGTTCCTTGTAGGTCTTCACGTAGCCTTCGCCGAGCAGGTAACAGGGCTTCTGCCAACCGAACACGTTGCGGGTGGGCATGCCCCATGGAGTGCACATGTACTCCTGGTTGCCGGCCAGGAAGTCGAGGAACAGGGTCGAGTGGGACAGCTTCCACTTCTTGCCCTTGCCGTGCTTAAACACGTCGCGGAACAGCTGCTTGGTCTTGCGCCGCGACAGGAAGTTTTCCTGGTCTGGCGCGCGCTCGTACATGAAGCCGGGCGAGATGGAAACGTTGACGCCCATTTCGGTGGTCATGTCGAGGAAGGCTGCGATGTCTTCAGGGGCATGACCATCAAAGATGGTGCAGTTGGCGTTGACCTGAAAGCCCTTGTCCTGAGCTGCCTTGATAGCCTTGATGGCGCGGTCGAACACGCCGGTCTGGCACACGGCCTTGTCGTGGTGGTCGCGCAGGCCGTCCAGGTGGACGGAGAAGAACAAGTAAGGCGACGGCTTGAACAGGTGGAGTTTCTTTTCAAGCAGCAAGGCATTGGTGCACAGCGACACATACTTCTTGCGCGCCACGAGGCCTTCGACGATCTCGCCGATTTCCTTGTGGATCAGCGGCTCACCGCCGGGAATGGCAACGATGGGTGCACCACATTCATCCACGGCGTCGAAGCATTCCTGCGGAGAAAGACGCTTGTCGAGAATCGGCTTGGGATAGTCGATCTTGCCACAACCGGCGCAGGCCAGGTTGCACTTGAACAGCGGCTCGAGCATCAGCACCAGCGGGTAACGCTTGTTACCCTTGAGCTTCTGCTTCATCACATAGGCGCCCACGCGCACTTGCTGCATGAAGGGAACAGTCACGATTTCAGTACCTTGTATTGTTCTCTATCTGACCGCCGTGGCCCCCGCCGGACGGAATTCCAATCTCTAAATTGCCGCACAACGCCATTACGTCAATAGCTAGTCCGCCGGGTGTGCGGATTGGCCACTGGCCCGCTTGCTGTATGCCCACTCGATGAGCTGGGGCAGTACAACCAGGGTGCACACGAGGGTCACGAGGATGGCAATGGTGAGGAGTTCGCCCATGCTGGCCATGCCACGGTGAGCGGATAACCAGAGCGTGCCGAACGATCCGATGGTCGTCATGGCGGAAATCAAGACCGC
>JAWVYF010000127.1:0-8400 GCA_033722845.1 Anderseniella sp.
CACCTCGATGGGGCCAAAGGTATCGGTTTCGGTGCGGGTTTTTGCCATTGGGTGCCAAGCTCCGTCAGTCAGCAGTAAGGTGATGACGCGCGGCATAGCATGGGCTGCGCGCCGGTTCCAGTTCGACAGATGGACAACTCAGACGTGGAAGTCCGGGTGCATTTCCCCGCGCAGTCCCATTGACCAGAACGCGGTTTCAAGCCGGCAGGCGGTCGTGAACGTGTTGCTCAGGGATGGCCAACGCGGCGAGGCCTTGAAGTCGGGTCCCAGAGTGCGTTCCGCGACTTGCTGGAAGCGGCTGGCGGCTGCGTGCGCAAAGCCCTGGTAGTCTTCACTGCCATAGGTCTCGATCCAGTCCTTGTAGGGGTGGCCGTCACGCTTGCCTTCGGTGGCAGCCAGCAGCCGCGCGCCGATCTCGCCATAGCCGAGCGCACAGGGGATCAGGGCGGCGAGCAGGTCCAACAGGTCGCCGCGCTGGCCGGCGTCCATGACGAAACGGGTATAGGCGAGGTTTTCCGGCTCTTCGCGGGTCGCCTCAAGCGCGGCCTGTGAAATACCGACCGCCTTGCAGGTTTCGATGTGGAGCTGCATCTCGCCGTCGATCAGGGTCAGCGCTGTGCCGGCGAACTCGCGCATTTCCTCGACGCTGGTGGACTTGGCGGCGGCCAGCGCCCAGGCGCGGGTGTAGTGGATCAGGTAGACATAATCCTGCTGCAGGTAGTGCAGGAATGAGTGCTTTGGCAGGGTGCCGTCCTCTAGTCCGCGAACGAAGGCGTGCTCGACATAAGCTGTCCAGGCAGGGCCGGCTTCGGCGCGCAACTGAGCGTGAAAGCTAGAGCCGTAGTCCATGGGATCAGCCTTTCTGGGTTGCGTGGAAGTGATGGGTGGGGCCGTGGCCGTGACCGACGTTCAGCGTGTCCGCAGCGGCGATGGCATCCGCCACGTAGGCCTTGGCGGCACGGGCGGCTGCTTCAGCGTTTCCGGTCAGTGCGAGTTGGGCGGCGAGGGCGGAAGACAGGGTGCAGCCGGTGCCGTGGGTGTTCTTCGTCGCGGTGCGCTTGCCTTCGAACCACACACTTTTTCCTTCAGGCGTGAGCAGATAGTCGGGGCTGTCTTCGCCCTGCAGATGACCGCCCTTGAGCATGACGCCTTTTGCGCCAAGCGTGATGAGTTTGTTGGCCAAGGCGGGCATGTCTTCGCGCAAGGTGATCTCCGGCTCGCCTGTAAGTTCGGCGGCTTCGGGCAGGTTGGGCGTGATGAGTGTGGCGAGTGGAAGAAGCCGTGCTTTGAGGGCTGCTACTGCATCCTCGCGCAGCAGCCGGTCGCCGCCCTTGGCGACCATGACCGGGTCGAGCACGACGTTGCTTGCCTTGTTGCGATCAAGTGCATCGGCCACGGCTTCGGCAATTTCTGCCGTTGCGATCATGCCGATCTTGACGGCGTGGACCTCAATGTCGGCGAACACGGCATCGATCTGCTGGCCAACAAAGGCGGGCGGCACGAGCTCGATGCCGGTGACGCCTTGCGTATTCTGGGCGGTCAGCGCAGTGAGGGCGGCCATCGCGTAACCGCCATTGGCGGAAATGGACTTGATGTCGGCCTGGATACCGGCGCCGCCTGACGGGTCGGATCCGGCAATGGAGAGAATGTTCGGGATCATCAGCGGGCTTCCTCGATTTCGGATTTCAGACGGCGGGCGGCGTCACGCGGATCGGCTGCGCCGGCAATGGCCGAGACAACGCAGATGCCTTGTGCGCCTGCCTTCAGGGCCTGGGCGGCATGGCCGTGCTTGATGCCGCCAATGGCGACGGCCGGCACTTCCGCCTGCGCAATCAGCCGGGCGAGACCGTCGAACCCGATGGGGGCATCGTGGTCCGGTTTGGTGGAGGTGGCGAACACCGGGCCAATGCCGACATGGTCCACGAATGCCGGGTCCGGCAGGGTGGAAGGATCGGACGGATTGATTGACGTTCCGATGAGAATGTCATGGCCAACAATCCGGCGCACTTCGCTGGCCGGCATGTCGTTCACGCCGACGTGGATGCCTTGGGCGCCAGTGGCATCGACCAGGTGAACACGGTCATTGATAACCAGTGGTACGCCAGTGCCTTCAAGCGTTGCCTTGAGCTGGCGGGCCAGAGCGACGAACTCATCATCGGATGCGGTCTTGTCGCGCAACTGGACAATGGTAACGCCCCCGGCAACGGCCTCGCGCACAGTGGCAACCAGGTCGCCATTGGCGCAATCCGCCGGCCCGGCGACCAGGTAGAGGGAGAGATCGGCTGTGGGTTTCATGTGAGCGTTACCGTGGCTGTAGCATTGACCGTGTCTGCATCAAGCGCGTGAAGGGCATCGAGGAAGGCAATGTAAAAGCTGCCGGGGTGGCTGGCGGACAGGGCCGCGCGCTCGCCGGCGATGGCGTAACAGGTGAGTGCCGAAACGGTTGCCTCGAACGGGTCTGGCGCGGTGGCCGAGAACGCCGCGACGATACCGGTCAGCGCGCAGCCAAGTGCGGTGACGCGTGGCATGAGCGGATGACCGTTGGCGATTTGGGCGCGGCGGCCATCGGGCGCGATGACGAGGTCCACTGGTCCGGTGACGGCGATGATCGCCTGTGTTGCCAGGGACAGCCGGCTGGCTGCGGTCTGGGCAGCGGAGACTGCATCGCCGGCATCGACGCCCTTGGCAGATGCGGATTCGCCGGCGAGTGCCATGATTTCGGAGGCGTTACCGCGGATAACCGTTGGTTTGAGGCTGGCAAGGTCACGGGCGGTGGACGTGCGGTAGCTGGTGGCGCCTGCGCCGACGGGGTCAAGTACCCACGGTTTGCCGTTCAAGTTGGCGGTGCGCGCGGCCAGCATCATGGAACTGATCCAGGCGGGTGTCAGCGTGCCGATGTTGATGGTCAGTGCAGCTATGTGCTGGCCGAACTCTTCGACCTCTTGCTCCGCGTGGACCATGGCGGGCGATGCGCCTGCGGCCAGCAGCACGTTGGCCATGGGGTTCATGGCGACGAAGTTGGTGATGTTCTGGACGAGAGGTGCGGCCGATCGCATGCGCTCCAGAGCTGCGCCGTGGTCGATGCTCATGCCATGCCTCCTTGCCGATCAGGAAGGCATCCGGTGCAAAGGCCCTGGGCGTGCAGCGGACGACTTCCTTCGCCGGCATTATCCGGATCAAGTGAGAAGGGTGCTTCTCAGCCGATCAGCCATTCGGATCAGCGCCCCTGTCGTTCGGCAGCTTACATAGCAATTGGTCTGTCGCGTCTCAAGACCCGCCGGGAATCAGGCCAGGCCGATGTCTTCCAGCCAAATGGGGTTGGTCCACGCGGCCTTTCCATGCTCGTCGCGCACCACGACACGCAGCCACTTTGACGGCGGGCAGGCGAGCCAGTCATTGTCGAGCCTGGCAAGGTCCAGCGTGGTCCGCGTGATGTGGCGGCCCGTGGTGGACACGGTGCGCGACGTGCCGCCGTTCACGGTGATGGCGTTCACCGGGGTGCACTCGATGGTCAATTCCCTTCCGTTGAGGTCCATGGCGAGGATGCGCGGGCCTTGCGATGAATAGTAAGCCCCGGCCTTTAACGCCTCGAGCAGGGCATCCGGATCGTTGCTGTCTGCCTTGACCATGACCCAGCCGCCGAAGGCGTCGTGGTCGTGGTCGCGGAAATGGGCATCGTCGGTGGCGATGGACGTGAAGCGGTGCCCCTCGTTCAGCAACTGGTCCATGAGATAGAAGCCGCCGCCACGGTTGTTCTCGACCGCACAGCCATGGTTGTAGACCTCGACCGAATGGGCGAACGACAGGTCATTGCCGTCAGTCATGGACAGTTGCGACCAGGCGGGGTGGGCGATGGAGACGAAAGCGCCTGCATCAGCTGCGCGGCGCGCAAGTGCCACACCGTCCTCGCCGTCCTTGAGCGGTTCGAAGTCGAGCGGCAGGCCGTTGGCCAGAATGTGCCAGAGCTCGCCAACCGAGGTTTTGGGGGCATGCAGTTCGGCACCAATAATGGTGGTGAAATCATCACTGCGAAATTGCCGGGTATCTGCCACCGGCCAGTCATATGTCTTCCAGAAGTGATCGGACAGGCACATGAAATCGTAGCCCGCACCCCGGTAGGCGTTGATGACGTTCTCCGGTTCCAGCGCACCGTCGGACAGGGTGGAATGGGTGTGCAGGTTGCCGCGCCAGAAGCGGCCGGGTGCAGAAAACAGGTCGATGGGGTTCATGTGCTTGCCTCTTCAGTCAGCTCGACTGGCAGGTGACCAGATGATGGCAAATGAAGAGCGATTGCAACGCTGTAATGACGGTGGTGTCGGATAACAAGAAACGCGGCGTGGAGACCACACCGCGTTCCGAATTTTAGTCGGCCTGAAGCGGCTTAGTAGTAGCGGCGGCAGCCTTGGCGGCGCATGCAGCGACGATATCTGCTTCCACCGCCCCAACGGTTGCGGCAACGGCGGCGCCAGCGGCGGCAGTGCCTCACGCGAGGCCGGTAGCCGTGGCCGTGACCATAGCCGGGGCCGATGTAGACGCCGCCGGGGCCAAAGTAGATGCCGCCATGATAACCGCCACATGCGCCGTGCCGGCGGCAATTGTGACGTGGGCCACGCCAATGCACGGGCAGGACGTTTTGCTGGATGGCGGTGTCGCTGGTTGCATACGGCATCGTCACCGGAAGAACGGGAGCTGCCGAGGCAGATGAAAGTGTGGCGAACAGTGAGGCGGTCACCACGAATACCGCCATAATGAGTTTTCTCATTCTTTAATTTTCCTTCGCTTGGGCCTGAGAGGCCTTGAGCCCTTCTCGTTTACCCCCAAGCTGAAGGCTAACATTGCATACCTGTAATGTCCCGTGATTTATGTCAATTCGGGCGTGATTATTCCGCGAATGACTTGCAAGACTTGTCGCCAACCTATTGAATTTGCACCAGTGCGCGGCATTCCTTGGGTAGCCAGGCAAGATTCTTTGCCGGTTTTGCAGGTTTGCTGGGGCCAGGTTTGGGGCGCGGAATAGGCACGCCGTTGACCACTTTCTGCGTCTTGTTCGATGCAACTTCCGGTTTCGGCTTTTTCTTTGCGCGTTTGCGGGCCTCGATGCGGGCCTTGTCGCGCGCGTACCAGTCGGCAAGCTCCTGACCGCAGCCGGTGCCGTCCACGGGCTTTGGCTTGCCTTGCGGCTTGCACCTCGGCGAACCGGGCGGGCAGGCCATGCGGATGTGGAAGTGATAGTTGTGACCATAGAGCGGGCGGATCTTCGCCAGCCAGCTTCCCTTGTTGCCGGCCCAGTCGCAGATTGCCTTCTTGATGGGCGGGTGAACAAAGATGCGCTCGACCTCTTTGTAAGACGCCGCACGCTTGACCAGCCTTGAATGGGATTCGGTCCAGCGCTGTTCGTTGATCTTGTACTTTGAGCGCGTCATCAGCGTGGCCGACATGGTTTCGCGCTCGCGCCGGGTGAGCGTGCGGTCCGGCATCGGGGTCAGCCAGATGTCGGCATCAAGACCCAGCTGATGTGACGCGTGGCCGGTGAGCATCGGACCGCCGCGTGGCTGCTGGAGGTCGCCGACCAGCAAGCCGTTCCAGCCGTCATGCTGCTTTGCCTCTACTGCCAGGCGCTTGACCAGCTCGATCAGTTCCGGGTGGCCCCAGGCCCGGTCGCGGGACGGGCGCATGACCTGCCAGGCGGGTCCGTCTGCAGGCATTTGAACCGCCCCGGCAATGCAGCCGCGTGCGTAGGAGCCGAATACCTCGGGCCGCAGGGGGGCCGGGCCGTTCATGCGGCCAAAATAAATCTTGGCCGGGTAGTAGTCGGAAATTTCCGGAATTGGCGGCTTCTTGATGTCGCGCGTGGTGCCCTTGGTCTGGGCAACTGCGGAGGCCGGCAACATGGCCAGCGCCAGGGCCGCGCAAACGAGGCGGGCGGCTTGTAGTCTATTTCTTTCTGAATGCATCGAGAGACACCACTGTGGAGTCATCGTTGGAGGCCTTGCCGGTGGCGGCATCATCATTGCCGGACGCAGGCAGGGCGGGCGCATCTGCCACGGCTTCAGCCGGTTCATCGCCTTCGGGTACGGCTTCTTCGAGAACGCCGGGTTCGAACTGCAAGCCGAACTGGACGGTCGGGTCGAAGAAGCCCTTGATGGCGGCAAACGGCACAACAAGGCGTTCGGGTATGTTGTCGAAGGAAAGCTCTACCTCGAACTGCTGGTCTGAGACGTTGAGGTTCCAGAACTGGTGCTGCAGCACAATGGTCATGTCGTCCGGATATTTCTGATGCAGCCGGTCAGAGATGCTGACGCCTGAAAAGTTGGTGTCGAACGAAATGAAGAAGTGATGTTCGCCGGGCAGGGCGCCGTCGCGCGCAACGCGCTGCAGGGCCAGCTTCACCACGTTGCGCAACGCGTGCTGGGCCAGAACGTCATACCGCATCAAGTCTTCTGCCATGTTACCGTCCTGTGCTGCCGGGAAAAGTCATTCGAATCGAATACAACATACACCGGCGCGTGCTGCAGGGCCACGGGGCACAACGGCACGTCTCATGGCCATGACACCGAAAAACGGCGGTTTGGTGAAGATGATCGGCTCGGTGGGCGGGATTTGAACACGGCTCAGGGATATGCGTTGCGAAGTGGGGGCTTCTGTTGCCAGGTGCCCCCGAACCCCGCCTGAGCCTGCGACGGCTCAGGGCTTGGATCGAAGCGATCGGACTGCGTTACGCAGCCAGACGTGCTTCCGCATAGTTGTCGTTTGCAACTACTAAAGTAGCCCGATAACGGCGGTACAATGCCGGGCAAAAGCCAACCCTTTACACCCTCGTCGATCCTGGTTCACCCCCAGCAGATGCTGCCTTGGGAACCTTGTCCACCGGGCGCGGCCGTCAACAACTGGCAGCATGTGGTGGAGGTGCCGGGTACTGCCCCCGGGTCCGAATGGTTTATTACGATCACCGTTTATTGCCATAGCCGGTGCGAACACCGGCAACTGGAATATAGGAGCTCACGATGGCGAAATAAAGGGTCACGGCATGTTGAATGAGCGTCATTCGATGTGTGGTGTCAGCGCTCGTCGAGCGATGTACGGTCCGGTCAACTACAACATGCCTGCAGGCTTTGCCGGACAGGCCGCATCAACAAAGAGGAAAACCGCCATGCTGACCCGCCGCATGTTTGCTGCAGCTGCCATCGCTGCCCCGATTGCCGCCGCCATGATTTCGCCTGCCGCTGCAGGCAAACCGGAAATCTTCACAGGACTGGTCAAGGGCAAGGGCGCTGCAGGTCATGATGTCGTGGCCTACTTCACCATGGGCAAGCCGGTGAAGGGATCAGCCGAGTTCGCCACCGAGTGGAAAGGCGCCACGTGGGAGTTCTCAAGCGCCGAGAACCTCGAGAAGTTCAAGGCCAACCCGGAAGCGTATGCGCCTCAGTATGGCGGTTATTGTGCCTACGGCGTATCCAAGGGCGGGCTTGTGAAGGGTGAGCCGGACCAGTGGACGATCGTCGATGGAAAGCTCTATCTGAACTACTCCGCCGGGGTGCAGAAAACATGGAGCAAGGACATTCCGGGTTTCATTGCCACGGCTGACAGGAAGTGGCCGGATATTCTGAACTGATGTCCGTGTGCGAATTGCCCTTACGGCTTTTATTGATCGCGGAATCTGCTAAGTTGTGATGCGAGGGCTGGTGGTTGCACCGGCTCACGCGACAAACACTTGCTAAACCGGAGGGGAAGCAACCATGGCAGACAATTCGAAGTATTATGAAGATGTGGCGAAGTTCACGAGCGGTGTGAACAACGATGCCGTCGACTCGATTGTGAAGTATTGCGGCATTGCGTTGCGCTCGAAGGACGCGTCGCTGGTGTCTTGCGGCGACCCCGAGGAGCTGGGCCGTGTGCGCGATGGTTTCGCTTCCAAGAAGCTTGGCCTGTCCGGGGATGCTGCAGACAAGGCGATGGCTGCGGTGTGCGAGAAGATGAAAGACGATCGCATGAAGTCGCGCGTCACCTTCTACTATCTGCTGGCTGAAGAAACCGGCACCATGGGCACGCTGGCCTGAGCCGGCTCTCGCTGACAAACAGCTTACTTGTTGATGGCCGCCGGCATTGATTTGCCGGCGGTTTGTCATTGGGGCTAGTGTAAGAAGAACCAGCCCCAACGGAGACCTGAGTCGCCATGAAGCAGTATCTGGATCTGCTCGCCCATGTGCGTGAGCACGGCGTCCGCAAGGAAGATCGCACCGGCACAGGTACGGTGTCGGTGTTCGGTCACCAGATGCGTTTCAACCTGGAGGACGGCTTTCCAGTATTGACCACCAAGAAACTGCATCTGCGCTCGATCATCATCGAGCTTCTGTGGTTCCTTCGCGGTGACACGAACATCAGGTATCTGAATGACAACAA
>JAWVYF010000128.1:0-8369 GCA_033722845.1 Anderseniella sp.
ATGATGTCCGGCAGGCATAGATGGGGCAGGGTAGCGGCACCTTGATATGGCAGGCTTGGGTTAGGCGGCTTTCCGGCGGCGGCATGTTGCATGCTGCCTGAACGTGGGCGGAAAAAAGACGATGGACGCAATATTTCTTCAGATTCTGAACGGCCTGGACAAAGGCGGCGCATACGCGCTGATTGCTCTCGGGCTGACACTGGTCTTCGGTACACTGGGCGTGGTGAACTTCGCCCATGGTGCGCTTTTCATGCTTGGGGCGTTCTGCGCGGTCACGCTGCGAACAGTTCTCAACCTGTCCTATGTGACGATCAGCGAGACGGAAAAGGACTTCCTTGGCAATCCGCTGAAGGTTCAGGTGCCATACATTCAGGACTGGTTTGGCCCTGAAGTCGCGGCCACGCTGATCAACTGGTCAGTGCCCTTGTCGGTGCTTGTAGCCGTTGTCGTAATGGCAATTGTTGGCATCGTCATGGAACGTGGGCTTATCAAACACTTCTACAAGCGCGTGCACGCCGACCAGATTCTCGTGACCTTCGGCCTGGCCATCGTGCTGCAGGAGATCGTCAAGCATTACTACGGGGCCAACCCGATCCCGCAGGCAGCTCCTGAGGCCTACAACGGTGCAGCCAATGTGGGTGAATGGTTCGGCATGGGTGCCAACATCGTTTATCCATGGTGGCGGCTGATCTACTTCATGTTCGCAGCTGCCGTGATTGCTGGAGTCTTCGCCTTCCTGCAGTTCACCACGTTCGGCATGGTTGTTCGCGCCGGCATGCAGGATCGCGAGACCGTTGGCCTTCTCGGCATCAACATTCAGCGCCGCTTCACCATCGTCTTCGGCCTGGCAGCTGTCGTGGCTGGCGTAGCTGGTGCCATGTACACACCCATCTTGCCGCCTGACTATCACATGGGCATGGACTTCCTGGTGCTGTCGTTTGTGGTGGTCGTTGTCGGCGGCATGGGCTCGCTTGGTGGTGCCGTGCTGGCAGGCTTCCTGCTCGGCATTCTTCAGAGTTTCGCATCGATGACGGAGGTGAAGGCCATTCTTCCGGGCATCGACCAGATCATCATCTATCTCGTTGCAGTGATCGTGCTGCTCACGCTGCCGCGTGGTCTGATGGGCCGCAAGGGCGTGATGGAGGATTGAGGCAATGACAAAGGCATTTACCCGCAACGATTGGCTGTTGCTGATCATCTTCTCCGCAGTCGTTCTGCTGTCACCCTGGACACTTGCACCGTTTGGTGCGGCCTATCCGGATATCCTGCAGAAGTTTGCGATTTTCGGCATCTTCGCCATCGGCTTCAACATCCTGTTTGGACTGACCGGCTATCTGTCGTTCGGCCATGCTGCCTTCATCGGCGTAGGCTCGTATGTCAGCGTTTGGTGTTTCAAGCTGCTTACCATGAACGTGCTGCCGGCCCTCGCGCTGTCGGTTCTCATGGCAGGCCTGTTCGCACTCATCATCGGCTACATCAGCTTGCGCCGCTCGGGGATCTATTTCTCCATCCTGACGCTGGCTTTCGCCCAGATGAGCTACAATCTGGCCTATTCGGTGCTTACCCCCATCACCAATGGTGAAACGGGCCTTCAGGTGCGCGCCATCCGCGACAATCCGGAAACTTCGCTGCTGGATGGCGATATCCGCGTGATCGATCAGGCCATGGGCATCCAGGAAGTTGGCGTGCCGATCACCAACCTGTTCGGCATGAAGATGAGCGGCTACGAAGGCTTCTACTTCTGTGCCGTCATCCTGATCATCTGCTTCTTCATCACCATGTGCATCTTCAAGTCGAATTTCGGCACGATGCTGCGGGCCATCAAGTCCAACCAGAACCGCCTGAATTACACCGGTATCCACACCCGGCCTTACCTGATTGCGGCCTTTGTGATTTCGGGCATGTATGCCGGTCTTGCCGGTTCGCTGCTGGCGATCACCGACCCCATCGCAGGTGCTGAGCGCATGCAGTGGACGGCGTCAGGCGAGGTGGTGCTGATGACCATTCTCGGCGGGGCAGGCACGTTGATCGGACCGGTGCTTGGCGCGGGCCTCATCAAGTTCGCAGAACAGAAAGTCTCCTCGTGGAACGAGGGCATTCTGTCCGACTTCTTCAGTTTCCTGCCGGACACCATCCAGGAGCTGATGGTGAAGTTCACCGCATTGTTCGTAGGCGAGGGTTGGCACATGACCCTGGGCTTGTTGTTCATGCTCATCGTTATCTTCCTGCCGGGTGGCTTGATGCAGGGCGTGAATCGCCTGATCGCAAAGTTCACGGGTAGCAGGGCGGCACGTCAGGCAGCAGAAGTTCACGATGCGGCTCCGGCCGCCAGCAAGGAATAAGACCATGGCAAGTCCACAACCCGTTCCTGCAGACGACCATTACGGCGAATTCAAACCAGGCCTTCCGGACAAGGTTTTGCACATCAATGATGTGCACAAGAGCTTTGCCGGCCTTCACGCACTGTCGGACGTCGACCTCGACGTTCGCAAAGGCGAGACACATGCCATTATCGGCCCCAATGGTGCTGGCAAGTCCACCTTGCTGAACGTCTGCGTGGGCCGCCTGGCTCCGGATCGCGGCTCTGTCGTGTTCGACGGCACCACCTTGACCGGCCGCGCACCGCACGAGATCAATCAGCTCGGCGTGGCCCGCGTGTTCCAGACGCCGGAAGTGTTCCAGGACCTCACGGTGCTGGAGAACGTCATGGTGCCTGCGCTGTCGCGCCGCGATGGCAAGTTCCGTCTCAACATCTTTCAGGCCTTTGACACCGAAAAGGAAATTCGTGACGAAGCCATAGCGACGCTCGAGAGCGTTGGCCTGAAAGGGCAGTTGAAGAGCCTCGCGTCTTCCATGTCACGGGGTGACAAGCGCCGGCTCGAGTTGGCCATGGGGCTGATACAGCATCCCAAGCTGCTGCTGCTGGACGAACCAACTGCCGGCATGGCGCGCGCGGACACCAATGCAACCATTGACCTGCTCAAGCAGATCAAGGAAGGCGGCATGACCAAAGTGATCATCGAGCACGACATGCACGTGGTGTTCTCGCTCGCTGACCGGATCAGCGTTCTGGCCGGTGGGCGCATTATTGCCCAGGGCACGCCGGACGAGATCAAGAACAATCCGAAGGTGAAGGAAGCCTATCTCGGTGAGGAAGAAGTATGACGACCAAAACCGCAGAAAAGCCAGCTGAGCTGGCTGCTGATCCCAAGCAGGTTTACTTCGCAGCTCGTAATCTGAACTCTTATTACGGCGACAGTTACATCGTTCAGAACATCTCGTTTGATGTTTCGGAAGGTGAAATCATCGCGTTGCTGGGTCGCAATGGCGCCGGCAAGACCTCGACCTTGCGTACGATTGCCCGTGCAAGTTCACCGGCATTGCGCAGTGGAGAGATCTGGCTTCAGGGTAACGCTGTGCACGAGCTGGAATCCTATCAGGCTGCAAATCTCGGTATTCAGCTGGTACCGGAAGACCGGCGCATCATTCCCGGCATGACGGTGGAAGAGAATCTTGACCTCGCCCGTATCTCCGGCGATGCAGGCTGGTCATACGAACAGGTGTATGAGCTGTTCCCGCGTCTCAAGGAGCGCCGCCGCCAGGAAGGCACCACAATGTCGGGTGGCGAGCAGCAGATGCTGGCTATTGCCCGTGCACTGGTGCGCGACTTGAAGCTGCTGTTGCTGGACGAGCCGTATGAAGGCCTGGCACCGGTGGTGCGTCACGACATCGAGAAGGCGCTCATTGAAGTTCGGAAGTCGGGCATCACCACCATCATCGTCGAGCAGAACGCCGTTGCCGCCCTCAAGCTGGCCGACAAGGCAATTATCCTCGATACGGGTGAAGTCGCGTTCACCGGTACGGCCAAGGAAGTGCTGGACGACGAAGAGTTGCGGCACAACTACCTCGCCATCTAGGCCGCTATCGCGGCTTCATAAGCAATCTGCGGGTCTGTGCAACACTTGTTGCGCGGGCCCGCTTTCGTTGCAGAGGCGGGCAGGGGCAGCTTGTTTACGCCAGCTTGATGATATGTCCGTCGCGAGCGGCAGTTGCGCCTGGAAACAGTGCATGAGCCTTGGCCTCAATCGCTTCCAGTTCGGCATCCGTGCGCTCTGGCGCGTGATGGAACAGCAGCAATTCGCGCACGTTGGCGGCCTGGGCCGTTTTGCAGGCCTCACGCCAGGTGGAGTGCCCATAGCCTTTTTTCGAGCGGTATTCCTCGTCTGTGTACATGGCGTCATAGAGCATCAGGTCAGCACCTTCAGAAAACGCTACAAGCGCTTCATCTATCTCTGTTTTTCCATGTTCGTGATCAGACAGGTAAACAAAGCTTTTGCCATCATGGTCCACCCGCCAGGCCAGGCATCCGCCGGGATGGTTGGTCGGGCATGAACGCGCCGAGATACCGTGGCCAAGGTCAATCGTGCAGCCAGCCTTGATGTCGTGATAGCGCAGGTTGGCGCACATCAGGTCGATGGTGACGGGCAGATAGGGCTCCTTCATGAAGCCTGCAATGATGTCGCGCGTGCAAGGTGCCCCTCCGGTGTGGCCGGACCAGATGTCCAGCTTCATGCCCCGGTCATACACGGGGGAGAAGAACGGCAGCCCCATCAGGTGGTCGTAGTGGCCGTGAGACAGAAGCAGGTGCGCCGTCCCTGTGCCGCGCCGTGCGATCTCACCGCCCAGCTCGCGGATGCCGGAGCCGGCATCGATGATTACGGTCTGGCCACCGATCTGCAATTCGACGCAGGCCGTAGAGCCTCCATATCTGATGTTTTCCGGGGTGGCGACGGGGATCGAACCACGGCATCCCCAAATCTTGACCTGAAACGGCATAAGGCGGTTATCCAGTTGCAACTGTGCTCATGGCACCGGTTTTCATCTGCGCATGCGCACCCAGACGGCTTGCGGCTTCGTTCATCAACTCCGCCTCGACGTTGGCGAACGCAATCCTCAAAAACCGGTCTTGCCTGGGACCGAACATGCTGCCCGGTAGTGTAAGCACGCCTGATTTTTGTGCAAGTGCCATCGCGACCTGTCGTGCACTCTGATCTGCAAACGGGTGCTTCAGATACGCAAAGAATGCGCCTGAGCTGACCACCTGGTACTGGGGTGCAAGCTCGGCAAATGCCGTGCGCATGGCGTCAAGCCGTTGTGCCATGAGTTGGCGTTTGCCGGCCTTCCACTTGTCAAGATGCTGCAAGCCGTAAAGCGCTGCCAGCTGTCCCACATGCGGGGCGCAGATGGTGATGCAATCCTGGACTTTCTCAACGGTGTTGATGAGCTCAGGCCCCGCAATCAGCGAGCCGACGCGCTGGCCAGTGAGTGCGTAGGACTTGGAAAAGCTGAACAGCTGAATCAGCGTGCTGCGCCAGTCGCCGCGCCGGAACAGGTGATGCGGCGGGCTTTCCGGCGGCAGGAAGTCCTTGTAGGTTTCGTCCAGCACCAGCGCGATGCCGAGCCGTTGGCACTCATCGAAAAAGCGCTCCAGCAGGGCTGGCGGGTAGATCGCACCGGTCGGATTGTTTGGTGAAATCAGCACAAGTGCACGCGTGCGGCTGTCGCACACGGCTGCCAGATCGTCAGGGTCGGGCAGCGCATTGCCGCCGCCTGCTGCAGCGATGGTGCGGATGCCGATGCCCTGCATCTCCAGCCACATCTGGTGATTGAAATACCACGGCGTTGTCAGCACCACGTTGTCGCCGGGACCGGCCAGCGCCATGATGGCCTGGCAGAACGCCGCATTGCAGCCCGCCGTTATGGCCACGTCTGCAGCGCACACCGTGCCGCCATAGCCCGTTGCCATGTGTGCCGCCAGCGCTTCGCGCAACGGCGCTATTCCCAGAATATCGGTGTACAGCGTGGCGGTGCCGTCCTGCAGGCAGCGGGCCGCATGGGCGGTCAGTTCGTCAGCCGGGGCATAGCTGGGCACTGCTTGCGAGAGGTTGATGGCAGCCAGACCGGATGTGTTGCCTGCCAGCCAACTGGCGGCTTCTGCAATCGGCGGCGGTGCGATTTCGCGCACGGCTGTGTTCAAGAGGTAGTTCATGGTCTATGGGTGTGACATTCAGTGCGTGGCTGCGATATAGATATAAGCGGTAGCCTGACTGGTCCGGACCATAGTGATTTATTCGCACGATGCCAACGATTGACGACATTCTCGCCAACCGCTCCGCTTTCCTGAAAGGAGCTGCCGGAGACCGCGACGCCGCGCACGCGCGCTGCGAACTCACCAAGGAAATCGAGCACAATTATCCCGCGTTCGAGCGGCTTCGCGATGCGCTGCTCAATGTGCACCGTGGCAAGCATGGCGGCAACACGACGTTTCTGCACAAACACGCCAGCACCCACGAAGACGAGTGGCGGCTGTTCGATTTGCTGATGCAGTACGGGGTGCTGAAGCAGGATGCCGACCAGTTTGTCCTGCCCGATGTGGATGCACGCCGCTTCGTTACCGGTGGCTGGCTGGAGGAGCTGGCCTGGCTGGCCGCTGTGGAGGCTGGTGCCGACGAGGCGCTTTATTCGCAGATGATCGGCTGGGAGGTGAGCGGTTATGCTGGCGAGAACGAGGTCGACGTGATTTTCCGCCGCGACGACCGGCTCGGTTTCGTCTCCTGCAAAGCCTTGCGCTCCACGCTGGTCTCGGCAGATCGAAAGCACCGCGCGCGCATGATGGACGCGGTACATGAAGCCGACAACCTTGCCGATCATTTTGGCAGGCCGGGCGAACGGGTCGGGGTGCTGGTGACCACCGACCTGTTCGACGATGAAAACGGTGCACCGCGCTACGAAGCCCTTATGGGCAAGGCCGCGGTGCTGGATGTGCGCATCATACCGCTGGAGGATATGGCCTGGACACAGCTTGTGGGCGTCATGCGCCACCTGATGGAAGGCTGATTGCCAGGCAGGGCGTACGCGGAGTAAGCACCCGCATTGATATCAACAACAACGAGAGAAGGTGTCTGTCACATGAAAGCCATTCGTTTCCATGAGCCCGGCGGCCCGGAGGTTATGAAGTTCGAAGACGTCGAACTGGCCGCGCCAGGCAAGGGCGAGGTGCGCATCCGCCACACCGCAGTAGGTCTCAACTATATCGATACCTATCATCGCTCCGGTGCTTACCCGCTGCCGTTGCCCAGCGGCATCGGGCTTGAGGCCGCCGGTGTCGTGGAGGAACTGGGCGAGGGCGTGAGCCATCTCAAGGTGGGTGACCGCATTGCCTACGGGGCAGGCCCGATCGGCGCGTACAGTGAAGCACGCAACATTCCTGCCAATCGCATCTCGAAGTTGCCTGACAACATTGAAGACCAGACCGCAGCGGCGATGATGCTGAAGGGCATGACCGTGCGCTACCTGCTGCGCGAAACCTACAAGGTCCAGAAGGGCGAGACCATTCTGTTTCATGCGGTCGCTGGCGGCGTTGGCCTGATTGCAGTCCAGTGGGCCAAGCACCTTGGCGTTCGCGTCATCGGCACGGCCGGTTCGCCGGAAAAGGCTGAACTCGCCAAATCCTTCGGCTGTGACGAGGTGATTGACTACGGCAAGGAGGACGTGGCCGCGCGCGTGCGCGAGCTCACTGACGGCAAAGGCGTGCCGGTTGTCTATGATGGTGTGGGTAAGGCAACGCTGAATGCATCACTGGACTCGCTCAGCCCGCGTGGCCTGCTGGTCAGCTTCGGTGCTGCCTCCGGCCCGGTGAAGGATTTCGACACCGGCATTCTGGCCGCCAAGGGCTCTTTGTATCTCACCCGGCCCACGCTGATGACCTACGTTGCGGCCGATGACGCCCTGCAGGCCAATGTCACCGACCTGTTTGACGTGGTCGGGTCCGGCGCGGTGAAGATCGAGGTCAACCAGACCTACCCGCGGTCCGCGGCCGCCCGGGCGCACACCGACCTGGAAGCGCGCAAGCCGACGGGCTCGCCGGTGCTGACGATCGGAGGATGCGAGGGTCTCGGACCCTCGCGCTCCCGATTTCTCGACAGGACATTTCGGCGGAACAAACGAACGGAGTGAGCGCCCGCAGGGGCAAAAAATTAAGAATTCATCGAGTCGAAGAAGTCGTCGTTGTTCTTCGAGTGCTTGAGCTTGTCGATGAGGAACTCCATGCCGTCGACCACGCCCATGGGCATGAGGATGCGGCGCAGCACCCACATCTTCGACAGCGTGCCCTTGTCGACGATGAGCTCTTCCTTCCGGGTACCCGACTTGGTGATGTCGATGGCCGGGAAGGTGCGCTTGTCGACGAGCTTGCGGTCCAGGATGATTTCCGCGTTACCGGTGCCCTTGAATTCCTCGAAGATGACCTCGTCCATGCGCGAGCCGGTGTCGACCAGGCCGGTGGCGATGATGGTGAGCGAGCCGCCCTC